>JAHJNE010000327.1 GCA_018820995.1 Gammaproteobacteria bacterium
ACCATGTTTGGCCAAAATTGTTTTGGCCATGGTTACTGAACTCATATCAATAATATCGTCGGTATCAAGCATCAGATTAAAACAGTTTTCCAGTTCAGCAATTAGCAACATGTGGGCAGTCGAATCCCATTCAGCGATGCTGTTGTAGGCTAAATCGTCACTGACACGCACCACATCGATCGCCAATGCGGTTGCGAATGCATGCTTTAGACGGCCACTATTACTGATTTGAAGCTCGGTATGGTTGGTTGCTGTCATATTAATTCCGGATAAAAGGGGCAAAAGTTGCCACAGCTTGTTGATGTTCTGCTGCTTGCAAAGTCATCACTGCCAGTTCTACAGTCTCGTTGCCAATTTGAACTATGACATTGTCCTCATGACGACAATATCCAAGCTTTTCATTAAAACGTAAAGCGGCGCTGTTACTCAGTTTTACATGTGCCAACAGTGTCTTACAGTTCAGGCTTTTAAAGCAATACTGATTCAGTGCCAATGCCGGGAAAAATGCCAACAACGTGCCGCGAAACCGCGGATGTGCCAGATAAAACCCCGATTCAATGGTTTCGCACTGGCCAAGTTCGGTCCCATTGGCACTTTTCAGGTTGCAAGCGCCGATCGGTTCGTCTTTGTAATAAATGACAAACTGAGCCTGACATTTATCTTGTTGAACCCGCTCAAACCACTGCTGTTGCATGTCTTCGCTGATGAACTGCTGTTGCAACATCGGCGCCGCAATCATTGGATCGTTGCGCCACTGCCGCAACAATTCAAGTTGTTGACGTTGCAATGGCGCCAATCGGACCGAAAAATCGTTGATGACTTGTTGGTGCCACATTCCATCTTTTAAAGATAAGTTCACAGCAACAAATCCCAGCTTAAAGCAGTGCCGCGTTTGACGTCTGCTTTGACTTGTCGTCCCAACACCAATGACAGATATTTTGGCGCCAGGCCTAAACCTGGGCGAATGGCGCGTAAGTTTTCGTTGCTTAGCACAGTACCTGCCGGTAAGTCCGCACTGATATACAAAGAACGGCGATGTTTGCGTGAGGCGACTTCTTTGTCCGTCACACCGTAGTGCACCCGACCAAGAGCAGTCCAGGCGCGTTCGGTTTCTTCGACCAACTGCTTAAGCTCGAGCGGTTCTAGCGAGAATTCAGCATCAACACCGCCTTCGCTGCGGTCAAGCACAAAGTGTTTTTCGATGACGGTTGCGCCAAGGGCTACGGCGGCAATCGAAACGCCAATACCTGTGGTGTGATCAGATAACCCAGCCTGACAATCAAACAGTTGCGCTAAATGGGGTATGGTCAACAGATTGGCATCGACCGGACGGGCAGGGTAGTTGCTGGTACATTTGAGTAAAATTAACTGGTCGCAACCATGGCGTTTTAATACATCCACTGCGTCAGCCAGTTCGGCAGTACTGGCCATGCCAGTCGACATAATGACTGGTTTTCCGGTTTTAGCCACTGCTTCAAGGAGCGCATGGTCGGTATTTTCAAATGAGGCAATTTTATAACAAGGGACGTTTAAACTTTCTAAAAAGTCGACGGCGGTTAAATCAAAAGGGGTACTAAAAGCCAACATGCCCAGACTTTTCGCCCGCTCAAAAATGGCTTGGTGCCAGTCCCATGGGGTATGAGCAATTTGGTATAACTTATAGAGGGAGGTACCAGCCCACAGGCTGTCAGGGTTATCGATAAAAAATTCGCCGCTGTCGATATCCAGCGTCATGGTATCGGCGGTGTAAGTCTGGAGTTTGATCGCTTGAGCGCCAGCGGCGGCGGCAGCGTCGACCATGGCGAGAGCTTTGTCTAATGACTGATCATGGTTGCCAGATAATTCGGCAATAATCAGCGGCTGATGTCCCGCACCGACCTGTACATTTCCCAGTTGAATTGTTGTGACTGCCATAAAACTATTCTCTTGTTTGGCGATCCTGCATTGTAGGTAGGATCGTAACCGATAATGATGCTGTCAAAGTATCGTACAGTTATTGTTGAAGCCTGTCCTTTTGTGCCCTAAGAGCCGTGTCTAGTGAAGTCAGTAACCGTTGGCAGCCTCCCTCTGGCGCGACCAGCCGTGAAGCTATGTCTGCCATCTGTTGCAGTTGCTGTGGTTTTCCAAGCAGCTGTTCCAGTTCACGACTGAGTCGACTGCTGGTCAGGTCTGCTCCGTCGCCTAAATACACACAGGCTCCCAATTGGGCTAAGTAAACTGTGGTTGGTTGCTGGTTTGCAGCCAGACTCACCACCAGTGCCGGTAAAGCCATGGCACAACGCTCCCAGTGGGTGGAGCCACCCGCACCAATCATCAGTTGTGCATTTGCCATCAGCCTTGCCATCCCTGGCGTTTGCACGTGAAGGGTTAGCCGATGGTCCTCTTCACACAGCTGCTGCAACAACGATAGGTGCGGATTGGCTGAACCAATCACGATATCGGCCAGCCAATGTGGGTTCTGAAGTTGTTGCATGGCTTTAATTGCCATACTTGTGATGTTATCAATATCGCTGCCGCCAAAAAACACCAACAGCTGACAGGGTTGAATTAAAAAATTTCTTTGTTTGTTCGTAGGTTGCACATTGGACGCCGCCACAAACTCAGGTCGCAACAACGCATAATTGG
>JAHJNE010000027.1 GCA_018820995.1 Gammaproteobacteria bacterium
CTGATGTTGTTGTGCTTGCGCCACTTGTTGTTGCACCTGATGCAACAGTTCTGCTAACGACCAATCCGGATCCAATTGTTGGCGTAGCACCAGTGTGTTGACAAAAAATCCGGCTAAATGGCCCAGTTCTGGCTGCGCCCGATTCGCGACCGGCGTACCCACCACTAAATCGTTGCTCTGGCTGTACTTTGCCAGCAATAAATAAAATGCACTAAGTAGTACCGTGAACAAACTGACCTGTTGCTGTCTGGAAAACTGTACCAGTTCACTGCAATGAGAAGCGTCCAGCGTGAAACTATGCCAGCCACCGTGCTGACTTTGTTGCTCTGGTCGGTCAAAATCCAGCGGTAACTGATGTACAGGCGGGGCACCGTCCAAAGTCCGCTGCCAGTAACCAAGCTGTTGTTGCCAATGACGTTGTACCTCAGCGCTTTGTTGCCATTGCACATAATCACTGTATTGAAATGGTAATGGCGGTAACCGCTCTGCCAAAGCCGCCTTCGTCGTTGATTGCGCCAATGCTTGATACAAAGTGGCAAACTCGGTGGCAAGCACCGCCATTGACCAGCCGTCGGTCGCAATATGATGCAGATTAAGCACCAATAAGCCCGCATCGGCTGCTGTTTGTAGCCACCAGGCCCGCAGTTTCATCTCTGTTGCCAAGTCAAAAGGCAAAGTGAGCAATGCCGTCACATGCTGCTGCACTTGGGTTTCATCTAAATGTTGCACATTGCGGCTTTGCAACAGTTGGCCCGGTAACGGCAGTGGATGCTGCCACAGCTGGCCATCCGCATCTTCACTCAGACCAAAATGCAGCGGTTGATGTCTGGCGAGTAACAGCAATAATGCTTGATCAGCCCATTCCTGGTTAAACGGCCCTGTGACCTGCCAGACCAAAGGCACATGGTACATGCTTTGTCCGACGGTCCAGCGTTCGACAAACCATAACCGCTGCTGTGACGCCGATAGCGGATACTTTAACTTCGCCGGCAACGCCTGCAATGCTGGCAACGTTTGCCCAGGACCTGCGCGATCAATCCGGTTCGCTAAATCGGCCAGATCGGGACTCGAGACCACATCAACCAAACCCAGAGCCACCGGCCATTGTTGACGGATCTGAGCCAGTAATTTCGCAGCCAATAAACTATGCCCACCCAGCGCATAAAAGTTGTCATGCCGCCCGACCGCTACACTTTGCAGCAGTGCCTGCCAGAGCCTGGCCAATTGCTGCTCTGTATCGCCCTGCGGCGGTTCAAAACGGCTGATTTGATAATCGGATAGTGCCGGTTGTGGCAACGCTTGCTTGTCGAGTTTGCCGTTGGCTGTAAGTGGCAGCTTATCCATCAGCACCAGCGCAGCCGGTACCATATAATCTGGCAGTTGTGACCTTAGTTGCTGCCGGATCACATCAGGTATTGCCTCTGGTGCCGCTAAATAGGCAATCAATTCGGCCTTCGCGCCTTCACCCACCACCCGGACCACAGCTTCACGAACAAGTGGTTGTGTTAATAACACCGCCTCAATTTCGGCCAGTTCAATGCGAAAACCTCGCAGTTTGACCTGCTGGTCAATCCGCCCAAAATACTGCAACTGGCCATCCGGTAGCCAGCGGACTAAATCGCCGGTGCGATACACCTGACCTTCGGCAAACGGATTGCCGATAAATTTCTCTGCAGTTAATTCTGGCCGGTGCAAGTAACCTGCGCCAACGCCAGGACCTCCGATCCATAATTCTCCCGGCACGCCAGGTGGTTGCAGCTCGCCATGACTATCCACCACATACAATCTGGCTTCAGCGACACTGCCGCCCATCTGCATCCGTTGAAAATTGGGCAGAAGCTGGCCTTGGGCACAATATATTGAGGCTTCAGTTGGCCCATAACTATTTAGCAGTCGCCGATCACGAGCCCATCGTCTGGCCAATGCATCGGGACAGTGTTCACCACCGATCAACAATGTTTGAACACTTTGCCAGGCTTGTAAATCCAAATAAGGTAGCAGCGCCGGCGTTAATAACGCGTGCGTGAGCTGATCCCGCTGCACCGCTTGATCCAGTGCCACCGGATCCCGGATCACCGCCGTCGGATACATATAAAGCGTCGCACCACTGCAAAGCGCCAGGAAAAACTCCACCAGCCCAGCGTCAAAACTAAATGATGCAAACTGCAACACCCGACTATCAGGGCCTAAGCCAAGTCGCGGAATTTGTTCCCACAACAGCCGATTTACGCCCAAATGTTGCAACCGGGCACCTTTGGGTAGCCCAGTGGTTCCCGAGGTGTACACCACATACATCTGACTATGCAGATCACCACGATCAGCCGGTGCTTGTTGGCTCAATTCGGACCAATCCAGCACGTCCAAATCCAATCGTTGACACTTTACTGTCACCGGCAATGAAACCGAGCTGTCGCTCAGTAACAACATTGCCGCGCTGTCCGCAAGAATATGCTGAATACGCGCTGGCGGATAATCGGGGTCGACCGGCACAAATACCGCGCCAGCTTTGACTACCGCCAGCCATGCCACCGCAAGTTGTGGTCCGCGTGGCAAGCTGATCGCAATATGCTGGCCGTGATCGACACCTTGTTGCACCAGCAGTTGTGCCAGTTGATTGGCTTGCCAATCCAGTTGCTGGTAACTCAGCTGTTGATCTTCGAACACCAACGCAACCTGTTGCGGATGCGCAGCAGCCTGCGCCGCCACCCAGTGTTGAATTTGCCAGTCCCGCCATGCCACTGGCAAAGCACTTTGTGTTGGTGCTGGCGCCGGTTGCTGAAACTGCTCCAGCAACAATTGTTGTGCCGGTGACACCCAAGTCAGCTCTGCCAATTTTGCCTGCGGCTGTGTTGCCATTTGCTGATAAAGCGCGAGCAAAGCGTCCAGCCATTGCTGCAGGATATCAAGTTCAAATAATGCCGATGCATAATGCAGATTAAGCTGAATTTGGCCTTGCTGCTCGATGAGTTCCAGACAGAGATCAAAACTGCTGACACCCGGATCAAAGGGTAAATCTCGAACCTGCAACCCAGGCAAGTCCAGCACACGCTCATCGGCATTTTCATAAACAAACATGACATCAAACAAAGGATTACGTGCTGTTGATTGGGAACTCGTTACAACGTCACTGACCAAATCTTCAAATGGCAACGCCTGATGCTGATAAGCGCCAATACAGCGCTGGCGGACTTGATGTAACAGCTGAGCCAACGTCTGCTGCTCGTCGATATCCTGCTGCAACACCAAGGTATTGGTATACATCCCCATGGTATGCAGTGC
>JAHJNE010000028.1 GCA_018820995.1 Gammaproteobacteria bacterium
CAATATCGTCGCAGATACAAGCGAGTCGCGATCAGCACAAATGGTGTGGTTGCAGCTACATCTCCGCTGGAATCAACCACGACGTTGTGTTGCTTCAATAACAACAACAGGTCAGGCAATTGCTGCGTTTGCACAAAAGTTTTCAGTGTGTCACTGCTCGCCCTGCTACGCTGGGCAGCACTTTGTAAACTTTCGGGGTTTGTAAATGCCTGTGCTAAATCTAAACACAGATGCCCTTGTGCTAGTTGGCTACTGGCAAGTGCCAACCACAGCCAAAACACATCTGGCGGGCTCGCAGGGTTGCTGGTGGTATCGGTTGCGGCGTGTTGGAGCATCTGTACCAGCGCCACATCTAATGGTCGCAACAACGCTAATTGTTGCCAGCGCTGCAGTGTGTCCGGCAGTGTGCCTTGCGAGGTGCTTGGCAAAGTACTTGGCGAAGCGCCCGGCACTCTGCTGGTTATTTCAGGCATTGACGTAGTCGTCGACGCTGGATTAAGTCCTGAATTCATCTCGAATACCACCGGTGGTCGGTTTTGATTCGTCATAACACCTCCGCCAACAGGCTGATTTTGCGACCGGCAAATAATGCATCCAGTGCCAGCACCAATTCAGCGGGGATCACCAGCTCTAACAAGCCAAGGGGCGTTGCTGCGGCAGGCATCAGTTCAGCTTGCGTCTTTGAAAGATTGGCAGCGGCTGGATTTGCGCTGCTATTCGCTTCATCCCCGTTTGCAACTATCGCAGCAACAAGCGCTGGTCCTGAAAAAGTAGCGACTGGACAACCACGGACAAACCAATACCAGGCGCTGCCCAAATGTTGTGTAATGTCATAATCTGGCAAGCGACTTCGCAATAAGCGATGTAGCGCCAGCGCATATAAAGCCGCCTGCAAATCGTACCTTTTATCCAACATAATTTGGCTCAGACTCTCAGTGGTGTAAGCGCCGTGGTCAATATAGTTACTTTTATAATCAAGTACATGATAGCGCCCATCCACAGCGAAGGTTAAATCGATAAACCCTTTGAGCATGCCGTTGACGGTTCTCGGTTGCAGCGCAGGGCGCGGTTGTGACGGCCACAACCATTGCTGTAGCAGTGCATCAATGGCCCGGGTCTGCACCTCACTGGCGGCAAACCAGAATTCAAGCTCTGCCTTGTAAACTGCAAGACTCGAAAGCGAAGAAGGTACGCCGTCACATAACCAACGACTTTGAAGCAAGACCAACAGCCACCGCCACAATGGCTCAACCGCCTGCTCGGCCGTTGCGAAGGTTTTAAATTCCTCGGCATCAGTGACTAATAACCGACGTTGCCAGCCCTGTTTTGACGCATCTTGGTATAACCAATGTTGCTGCTGACAATGGGTGACCAAATACGCCAGTAATAACTGGGGTTGCTGCAACACGGTGGCGAAACCGGTTTCGGCCGCCCATTGTAAAGTGTCATGTAAAAATGTACCTGCGGCCGCGCCGCGAACATACATCTGGCTCACATCCTGCTGTTGCATAGGGGTTGCGACCACATTTGCTGTTGATTCAGCCGTGAATTCAGCAACAGCCTCAACAGGACTTTCAGGCTGTGTTGCCCCTCGCTGCGAGTCTGCGTCAGCATCACTGGTAGCAATACCTGTAGAAATACCTGTAGAAAGATCGGCACGCTGCGAAGCTTCTGACTTCAGCTCTTGGTAGAGCTCTGAATTTTTCGCAAGATCGGCCCCGCCCCAGTCTCCGGTCGGCGTAGTAACCACATGAGATGCTGTTTTCGCCTCGCCCGCGCCTGCAGCCAAAGCACTATAACTTGCGGCCCACCACTGATAGCGGGCACGTTGTGGCATTTGAGCATAACTACGTAGCGGTGGCGTTTCAACAATAGCCGTAGCAGGCGCAACTTCATTCATGGTAACGCGATCTGAGGCATTCCCGACATGCGTTGACGATTCAGCCGGCATTGTGGCGACGACACTGAACGGACTTGCCGGCGCTTGCCAAGGGCGGATCAGCAGCGCCGGATGTGGTACCGGATGTTGTAATAAGGCCAAACTTGCGGCAATTTCGGTCGGCGTCAACAGCCCGCTGTCACTTAAGATATACCCAATAGCTGATTGTTCTTTTTGCGCTGCCAAGCCAAGGTAGCAATAATGCCGCGAGCGGGTTAGCGCCACATACAATTTACGTAAATCTTCACCTAACCGCTCAAATTCTGCCTTTGCAAAAATCGACTCATCTTTTTGATAACACAACTGTAATTGTTGCGCGTCGTCATGATAACGATAAGGTAGTTTTGCCGGGTCCAGCGCTCTGGCCGCAGCAATAAATGGCAAAAATACCAGGGGATATTCCAAGCCCTTGGATTTATGGATGGTCACCACTCTGACCAGCGCTTCATCACTTTCGAGTCGCAATTTCAGCTGATCGGCATCAAGCTGCTGCTCACCTGCCAAGTGCTCTTTAAAATAACGCAGCAGCGCCAATTCACCTTCCAGCGTGCGACTGACTTGTTGCAACAATTCGGCTAAATGCAATAAATCCGTCAATTGTCGCTCGCCATCCATCCTGGCGGCGAAAGTTTGTACTAACTGAAACTCCAGCAGCAATTGACGCACTAACGGCAGCACACCTTGTTGCTGCCACACATGCGCAAAGCTGTTAAAACGGTCTAACCAGTGTTCAAAAAACCATTCGTCCTGCTGCAAGCGGGCAAGTTGCGTGTAGCTCCAGCCAAGACTTTGACTGGCCAGCGCCGAGCGAACTTTTTGCTCGTTCTGTGGATCGGCACAAGCTTCCAGCCACAGCAATAAATCGTGGGCAATAGCGGTATCAAACACTGAGCCGCGATCGGATAAATACACCGATCGCACGCCATATCGCGCTAATGCCTGGCGGATTGCTGATGCTTCCTGCTGATTATTCACCAGCACTGCAATGTCAGCAGGCTGTAACGGAATTAGCTGATCCGACGTATCAGGCTGTTCCGCTTTAAAGCCAGTCTGCATTGCAGCACCTTCTTGCAGCAACTCGCTGATCTGCGCCGCACAATGCGTCGCCATCGCGTCAAAATAAGCCGCTTTGCTGAGTACTTTTTCAGAACTATCGAGATAAACCAAATCTAACGCCGGCATGGGTGCACCAAGACGGACAAATTGCTCGGCACGGCCTTTTGCTTTCACCGCTTCAAACGCCACTAAATTTTGCTGTTGGCGAAACAAAAATGCGCCACAACCTGTTTCGCGCTGCTCGGCTTTTAAAAACAATAAGTTCACGGTTTCAACCATGGCCGTGGTTGAACGAAAGTTGGTATCCAATGAATAGTGTCGCGGCTGCGTGGCTTGTTTAGCTTGCAGATAGGTATAAATATCGGCGCCGCGAAAGGCGTAAATTGCTTGTTTTGGATCGCCAATCAACAATAAACCACAATCGTTTCGTGGCGTTGCCAAGGGGTAAATCTGCTGAAAAATGCCGTATTGAATAGGATCGGTATCCTGAAATTCGTCAATCAGCGCCAGCGGGAACTGGCTACGGATCCGCTCTGCCAATACGTCGCCCCGCTCTCCCTGCAGTGCGTGATGTAAACGGTCGAGCATATCGTCAAAACCAAAACAACCCAATTGGCGCTGGCTATCGGCGAAGCGTAACTGACACCAGTGCAGTGCATGCTGGCGTAAATCTTCACTGCAATCACTCAGTTGTGCCAAAGCTTCCACCAATTCGGCCATCGCCGCAAATGCCGGATGCTGCAGTGGCTCGCCTTTACAGGCATCCGCAATGCCTTCTGGTGTTAACCGGCTACTGCCGGCGCCAATATCCAGACTGTCAGCGGCCGGATCCGTAGCGAAGCGCAAAATGCCATCCAGCCATTTTTGGACATAGTCAGTGCGCATTTTGGTGCCATTGAGGCGTTTTTCACTGCGCGCTTGTTCTATCAACACCGCAAGTTCCGGCACCCAGGCCGACCACGGTGCTTTTAGTGTGGCAAGTTGCTGCTGTCGCTGTTGCTGCTCAGTGTCAATCAGCACCGTTGGGTCAGCAGTCACCGGCAACGGCTGTTCCCGCCAAACCGCCTGCAATGCTTTTTGTAGCGCCAACGGCTCTGAAAAACTACGTTGCCAGCGCAACAAACCGCCAATCGGTAACGGATAGACATAGCTGCGCCAGTAGTCTTGCACCACTTGCGTCATCAGTTCGGATTGATCGGTACTCAGTTCTTCTTCAAAGCGGCTGCCACTATCAAAGGCGTGCTCGGATAACATCCGGTTGCACCAGCCGTGAATGGTCGAAATAGCTGCTTCATCCATCCACTGCGCCGCAAGTTCCAGCTGCATCGCGCAATGCGGCCAGTGCGCTTTGGGAAAAGCAGCGGCCAGTTGTTGCAACACCGGATC
>JAHJNE010000328.1 GCA_018820995.1 Gammaproteobacteria bacterium
CGGCTTTGGTTGTCGCGATCACTCAGATCTGGCAAAATAACCTCCTTTTCCCCGACTGCTGTGGACTTATGACCAACCAATGCCAACTTGCCGGCCAGACTTTCACCCTTGACCGTTATCCGCCTGAGCAAAAGAACCGCAGTTTACAGGCCTGGGATTCGGCTGACGAGTTATTACTTAGTCATGCGTTACCTATATTGCAGCAAGCGGAACAACTGCCAGGCACACCTTCGGTACTCCTACTGAATGACCAATTTGGTGCACTTGCTTGTGCATTGGTTGCTTATCAACCTGTGCAAGTGTCAGATTCCTATATTAGCGAACTAGCAACCCGTCATAATTTCAATCAGAATCAGTTGGAATTAAGCAACCTTACACAGCTCAACAGTTTATCGTCGTTGCCAGCAGCACCGCTGGTCTTGTTAAAACTACCAAATAACCACAGCTATTTGCGATATCAGTTACGCCAATTAAAACAGCAACTTCCTGCATCGACCACCATTTTGGCCAGCGCCAAAGCGAAAGATATTACACCGAATCTGTTGGCAATTTTTCAGCAAGAGCTTGGGCCAACCAGCGCATCATTGACGGTTAAAAAATGTCGACTGATTACCACGACCATTGACCCCGCACTGGCAATCCCATCTGTCCCTGCTTTCCCAATACGTTGGAATTCACCGGACGATCAACAACTGATGGTCAATCATGCCAACGTATTTTCACGTGAACAACTTGATCAGGGCGCTCGGTTTTTACTCGAACATATTCCGGTATGTGCACCAGAGCAACGTGTGATCGATTTAGGATGCGGCAATGGTGTGCTGGGTCTTGCGATGCTACAACGTCAACCCCAGATCAGATTGGTCTTTGCTGATGAGTCTTATATGGCTGTTGACTCGGCAAGGTTGACACTAAACGCCAATCGGCCAGATTTACTGCCACAAGCAGAATTTTCTGTCGACGACTGCCTTAGTCAACAAGCTGCGGAATCAGCAGATTTCATAATCTGCAACCCGCCTTTTCATCAGCAAAATGCAATCACTGACCATATCGCCTGGCAGATGTTTACCGATGCCAGACGGGTACTAAAAAAACACGGCCGACTTCGAATTGTCGCCAATCGCCATCTTGCTTACAGTGAAAAACTTGCAAGATTGTTTGGCGGTTGTATTCATGTCGCCAGCAATGCCAAATTTACCATCCTAGAAGCCATTAAAAGGAACTGAAAATGCGTCGTCTATTATTCGTCTCGTTACTGTCATTAGCTGCCTGTAGTAACCCTGTTCCGTCTTTTATTGTGGCGCCGCAGGTATTCTGGAATCAATCGAATCAACTCACGAACGTCGCTTTTAGTATCAACGTGCAAGACAATCGTCCGACCGATGCCACGCTTGTTATGCGCGATGGCGATAAAGTAAAGTCTTACCCAACCAGTAACAATCTGCCACAGCAATTACAGCAGGTTTTAACCGATGCTTTGACACAACAAGGTGCACGAGTTTCTGGTGCCGAGCCTGTGGTAGTGACTATCCAAATCAATCAATTGGAAGCCAACGCAGAACTTCGCACTGTGGAACACATTGTAAAAAACAACGTCGAACTGACGGTGCTGATTGAACGCAATTCAGGTTCATTTAATAAAAGTTACAGTGGTAAAAGCAGTTTTTCCGGCCCTTTTAAACTCGATACTGCAGTCGCTGAGCGAGAATTACGAGTGTTAACTGAACAAGTTCTTGCGAATATTCTGCGTGATCCAAGCTGGCAGGACTTTTTGAGGAATTAAAAGATGCGTCATTTGTTTCTGCTGCTGTTGGTTTTAGTGAGTTTTGGCAGTGTCGCCAAGGGTGAGTTTTTGCAAAAAGACAATTTGTTTCCGCGGGTGAAGTTTGAGACCAGCGAAGGCAATATCGTCGTCGAGCTCGATCGCAGCCGCGCAGCAATTACGGTGAATAACTTCCTGACGTATGTCGAGCAAAAACGTTATGACAATACGTTGTTTCACCGCCTAGAACCGGAGTTTGTGCTTCAGGGCGGTGGCTACGACCGTGAATTAAAACCAATTAAGAACTTCGCTGAGATTATCAACGAGTCTGGCAATGGTTTGAAAAACCGGCTTTACACCATTTCTATGGCAAGACAAACGGGGCCACATACCGCCACCAGCCAGTTTTTCTTTAATTTAAACGATAATCCTAGTTTGGATCCGGGTCGAAACTGGGGTTATGCCGTTTTTGGCAATGTCGTCGAAGGCATGGAAGTTTTTGATAAGATTAAAGTGATCGAAACACAATTTAACGAAAAGCTTGGCTGGGACAACTACCCGAAAAAACCTGTTGTCCTGATCCGGGTTATTTTACTGCCCTCAGTTTAATTCCGACTATACTTCCTTTAACGATCACCGGTGCCCTGTAATACGGAACCGGTGGTTGCCAATCACTTCATTTGCAATTGTTTTCGGCCGCATCCTGATTGCACTAAGGTCAGTTATTCATCAGGTGAAGCCAATATTGGCGGGGCATAGCCATGTTAGATGTGTTTATAGAACAGAAGTCTCAACAATTGGTTTATTACGTTTCCCGTTTTCTACGCGGGCAAATTCCGCATCGTGAACTCCATCTGTTTATCTGGGATACCCTAGAAGAATGGGCGCAACTGCAAATCAACCAGCAAGCTCCCGCGAATTTTCGCGAACAAGTCTTCTGGCACGTCCTCTATCAACTTGAATATTGGTCTGAACAGGAATTACAACGGGATAAAATTCTGCGTAAACAACTACAAAACTGCTTGGGCTATCTGCGCGGCAAAGTACGTTTACCGCTAGATTGTGTCGGTGTCAGGCCTTAAATCGAGCTACTGTTTGCATTCCTCTGCCGAAACAAACCTTTTACTTTCTTCAGTCTGCACACTTTGTTAAGGTGCTGTTTCTTTTTCTGATCTCGCCGGAGTATTCCTCTGATGTCTGAAGTCGCGGCTGCTCCAGCCAGTTTTCGCCAAGCCTTGCAGCAATATTATGACCGCAGGTTGTTATACATTTTTATTCTGGGGTGCTCTTCAGGCTTCCCTTGGGTGCTGATTAGCTCTGCGATGAGTGGCTGGTTAAAAGATGCCAACCTGTCACGGGCAGCTATTGGCTATTTTGGCTCAGTCACCGCCGTCTATGCGCTGAACTTTTTATGGGCACCTTTGGTTGATCGGGTTCGTATGCCCTGGCTTTATCAACAAGTTGGACAGCGCCGTAGCTGGGTGTTAACGATGCAAAGCATGGTAGCGCTACTGACATTTGCCATCGCATTTACCAACCCGGCATTAAGCTTACTTTGGACGTCCCTGCTGGCATTGTTAATTGGCTTATTTGCGGCGACCATGGATGTGGCGATAGACGGTTATCGAATTGATATTATTGGCAACGAGCCGTCTAAATTGCCAGCCGCCGCGGCAATGAGTGTCGCAGGTTGGTGGACCGGCTATTCCCTACCTGGTTATTTTGCATTTCATTATGCAGATGTCATTGGTTGGTCAGCAGTTTACCTTGGGCTTGCCGTGATGCTGGCTCTGCTCGCGACTGTGACGTTATTGATTAAAGAGCCAGTCACCAATCGGGATTTACTCCAACAAAAGTCAGCCGAACGTTATCAACATTCAACCCAACATCCGGTCACCCTGTGGTTATTAGTCACTGTGGTCGAGCCTTTTGCTGAGTTCTTCCGCCGTAACGGTTTATGGCTGTCAGTCAGTTTGATTGTCTTTATTCTGACATTCAAATTAGGGGAAGCCTTTCTTGGACGGATGTCGATTCAGTTCTACCGCGAAGTTGGTTTTAGTAATGAACAAATTGCCGAATACTCAAAACTGATTGGTTGGGGAGCAACCCTGGCTTTTACATTGCTTGGCAGCTTACTCAACGTTCGGTTTGGGGTAATCAAAGGCCTTATGTTAGGCGGCATTACCATGGCAGGCAGCAACCTGATGTTTGCCTGGATCGCACAAGTGGGTCCGGATGAGAATTTATTATTGTGGACAATTTTACTGGATAATTTCACCACCGCATTTTCAATCGTCGCCTTTGTTGCCTTTTTGACCAGCTTCACCGGTGTTGCTTTTTCCGCCAGTCAATATGCCCTACTGGCATCGATTGGCAACTTTGCCCGCACGTCGATGGCTTCTTTTGGTGGCGCGTTAGTCGACATGCTTGATGGGAATTGGACGCTGTTTTTCTTGATGACATCATTGATGGTGATCCCGGCTTTACTACTGTTATTACTCATTGCGCGAATGCTAAAACATCGCCAGCAACAACAGGTCGAAGCCACGACTTAAGCTATTTTGTTACAACTTTTTGATATTCGACATCTTGAAGCTTCTTCATAATTGCGTTCAATAACGCCACTCTGGACGCAATAAACCCATGAAAACTCTGCTAGTCATCGATATGCAACAAGCTTGGCTCGAGAGTGAACGGTTTGAAAAAGAACAAGTTCTCGCCCGAATTGAGTTTGCTGCCAATCAAATTCGGCAACAACAAGGAAAAGTCATTTTTATCCAACACTGCAATGAACAAGCCCCAAGCGGATCTGCAGGCTGGCAATTGGCGGATAACTTAACTGTCACCACTGAAGATCTCCTCATCGATAAAACCGCATGTGATTCATTTGTAGGAACGTCATTATTGGCCTGCTTAACAGAGCTTGGCACCACCGAACTCTATATCTGTGGTCTGGCAACTGAATTTTGTGTCGATACCACTCTTCGCGCTGCAGTATCTGCAGGATATTCTGTCGTCGCTTTATCCGATGCGCATACCACGGGTGATCGTCCTCATTTAACGGCTGCACAAATTGTCGAGCATCACAATTGGGTTTGGCAAAATCTGGCAATACCGCAAGGACAGCAACTGCAAGTACGAACAGTGGCAGAGGCATTCCCTACCGATTTAAAAAGTACGTCAAGTTGATGCGGCTTTGCAAATGACCAAGTATTTGACTCATCTCAAACATTTTTTGTTGGTTAAGTAGGTTACCTAGAATGCAGCGTCGTGAAATGTTGGGGCTGATAACCTTTTTTTCGTTGGCCTTTGGTTTGCCATGGTTCGGCTGGTGGCAGATAAAAGATCCAACGCTCAGTTTGTGGTTTTTCCCACTATGCTGCAGCATGGCAGGCTTTATCGCGGTATTCGTCGAAGGTGGCACACCAGCACTTAAAGTATTTTGCCAAAGGACTATGCGAGTGAGTGGTGCGATGAAGTGGACCTTGCTTGCAATAATGATTCCATTGCTGCTTGGCGTTGTTCACCTGTCTCTCAAAGGTATCCCTTGGTCCAGTTGGCATTTTTCCATAACGGCCGTTTTGGGTTTGTCGTTAGCTGCAGCACTGGTGACCGGACCTTTAGCTGAAGAGTTTGGTTGGCGAGGTTATTTGCAGCCAAAACTTTTACAACACGTCAGACCTATCTGGGCCGTGCTGATTTTGGCCACATTGTGGACGTTATGGCATTTTCCACTGTATGAAAATTCGGTCTTTTCCGACCTTCGAACTACGCTTCGATTTTTCAGTTACCTACTGACGTGGTCAATCTTTATGATGTTTCTAGTGTGCCGGGCGAATGGTTCCGTATGGCCAGCTGTGGCCTTTCACTGGCTAGCAAATACCCATGCTGATATTCTAAGAGTGCTATTGCCGGGATTAGATGGAAGTTATTTGCCCGGAGGTTCACAGTCGACCTGGTTATATCTGGCAGCAGGCCTCTTGTTTGTTTGCTGGCATTGGCGATTTTTTAGTAAGCCGACGCCGACTGTTTAAACCTCATCTGAAACATACTTATATCCTGGTCCTTGAAGATCGAGCTGAACGGACAATCCTCGGTCCACTGATCATTTTCATTGTGTATATTTGTTACTTTTGCGACTTGATCCTCTGCAAAAGCTATACAGGGTGAATCTTCAGCCGCGATGGAGATCAGCCATTGCCAAAAAGCTGGACGTCATCCAGATGAACTGCAGAATCTCCCCAGAACACGATGTCTGAATAGGTCGTACTGATGGCTGAACTGTCCTTCTGCGATACATTACAATAGTGGCAATGGAGGACAGATGACAAAGCAGCTCGTTTTTTTTATCGCGGATGGCTTTCAGTCATTGGATTTGTTTGGGCCAATCGATTGTTATGCGCAAGCCAACGACCTTCATCCCAATAGCTACAGAATAAAAATCATTAGCTTATTGGCAGGTCCGGTGCAAAGTGCCGCTGGCCAAAGTGTACTCGCCGACGAAGCGCTAGCCGATTGCCAGCATGCCGATTACCTGATTATTTGTGGCGGCATCGGAATGCGCCAATTAGTACTGAGTCATCAACAACTTACATTGCTGCGAACTTTGGCATCACAGGCTGAAAAAGTACTCAGTATTTGTACCGGTGCTTTTATTCTGGCCAAATTATTCCCAGCAAAGCCTTTAATCCTGACCACACACTGGCGGCATTGCGACGTCTTAGCCAAAGCGGCTCCGCATTGTCAGATCCGGGGTAAAGCGCTGTATGTCGCCGACGGTCATATTTGGTCGTCCGCGGGTGTGTTGGCTGGGGTCGATTTAACCCTTGAAATCATTCGACAAGACCTCGGCAATGCCACTGCAACTGGCGTGGCAAAAGAATTAGTGGTCTATCTACAACGTCGGGGTGAACAGCTGCAGTTTTCTGAACTGTTGCAAACCCAAACCGGCGACAGTTTACGCTTAGTGCCACTTTTGGAATGGCTATTGGCAAATTTAGATAAAGATATTCGGGTACAGGACATGGCCGAAAAAGTATCGATCAGCGAGCGACAATTGACGCGGTTATGTCAGGTTCACTTAGGCGTTTCACCCAGCCAATATTTGCGGGAACTGCGGTTAAATTGTGCCAAGGATCTGATCTCTTCCGCCAGTTTACCTTTGGATAAAATTGCCCAAGTGACAGGGTTTTCCAGTTACGACAGCTTTCGCCGAGCCTTTGCCAAACACTTTGGCCAATCGCCTTCGTTTTTTTTGCAGAACACAAAACACTGAACCTTGTTATTCGGTTCGGCCGTCTTTTAGGAATAGATATGCTAAACACAATTTGTGCCAATCATCGCCACACATTATTTTGGGTGGTTTTTTCACTTGCTGGCGGCGAAGCGCTTGCTGAAAATTTATTGCCACTACCCGCAGGCTGTGTCATGGCTGCCAATACGATTTCCCCGCGGAAATTAACCAAAACACCGGCATTTCCTCCTATCCAGCTTGAAGTGAGAACAACATTCGAACCCACACTCACCAAAAGTAGCAGCGGCAATTATTTAGTTTATGAACTGCGGTTACAAAATTATAGCGAGCAGCCGCTGACGCTCGCTGGCTTGGACATTGTAGATGCAGCCCGCAAAGATCAAGTTGTCGTCACGATTGATCAGCAGCATCTCGGTGAGATGGTGAAGGCCATTGGCGTTGAAAAGCTGAACGACGATCAACTATTGCCAGGGCAAGGCGCGGTGGTCTTTTTATGTCTCGCTTTTCATGAAAATCAACACGTCCCTAATCAGTTGCGGCATCAAATACAACTGGACCATGGGGTTGCTGAAGGCCCGGCCATCAGTACCCGCCACAATCCGTTAAAAACCATCTCTCGACCCGTCATCGGTGACAACTGGATCCCTGCAAACGGCCCCAGTTTGCATTCTCATCATCGTACCGGTTTATTGTTTACTCAGGGTGTTTCACAAATTGCCCGACGTTTTGCCATTGATTGGAAAATTCTTCAGGATGACACCCAGTTTGCCGGTGACGGCCGTGATACCAAGTCTTATTTTGCTTATGGCAAACCAGTACTCGCCGTTGCAGATGGCATCGTGGTTGTCGCCAAAGATGGTTTTCCGGACAACATCCCCCGCACGGCAGCCGGTTTTGAAACGGCGCTTCCGGTCACGATGGACAATTTAGCTGGAAATACGGTGATATTGGATTTAGGTGACGGTCAGTTTGCGCATTATGCTCATTTACAACCGGGCAGTGTCCGCGTAAAAGTCGGCGATAAAATCACTGGCGGCACTGTTTTGGCGAATATAGGTAATTCAGGGGACTCACGCTGGCCACATTTACATTTTCAGATTTCGACAACGCCAGACATTTTAGCAAGTGAAGGTCTGCCATTTTTAATTGACCACTACCGGGCAAAATTACCTAAACTGCCCTGGCAGGACCGTCAAAATGATTTTCCGATGGGTGAGATGTTGATTGATTTTGGCTCGGCTGATACTAAGGCAGACATTCGATAATACAATCACCTTGGTCAGCATTTTTCTGCATCAGCTAAAGTAGAACACCTAACATTTTCTGGAACGCTAGGATCTACTGACTTTTGGGTATGGCCGCAAAATGTATTTATTCCAAGGTGATAAGTGCATTGACGGCCAGTCGCTGTGGATCGATCGCGTCATAATATCCACTAAGGTGACCGATTCAGGGTGAAACAATGGACGTGCTATTAGTAGTAGATGCCCTATCAGTACTGGTCATACTTAAAACGATCCCTGAAATTGTAACCCAAAATCTCCATGATTCGCATAAGGTGTAATGCTCACTCCATGATAAGGAGTGGTGAAAAAGTAACTGCTGGCGATCCCAAGTGCTGCGCCTGCAACTACATCACGACTGTAATGCGCTTTAGATTCAACTCTGCTATACCCGACATAACCGGCGGCTACTGCGGCTGGTAATGCATATTTCCACCCATATCGATAATATACAAAGGCTGCGGTGGTAAAAGCTGTTGTGCTATGACCGGAAGGGAATGAATCGCAGCATTCACCATTTGGCCTTTGTTGTTGCGCGAGATGTTTGATGGCTTCCGTGGATAATTTCGACGTCAGCAAAGACTTCGCAAATTGCCAGCTACCCGCTGAATCATCTTCTATCCATAAGCTGGTTCCAAATGCCAAAAGTGGCATCGCAATCGTCAATCGGTCGCCATTTTTTTCGGTTTGACTAGCCGCTTCAGCTGACATTGAGACCACGACCAAAAACATCAGGCTCCAACTAAAAAAGCGATTTGATAAAAACATCTTCATTCCTTTCGACCTGATAAGGCTTGCGCTTTAAACACTGTCATCTGTGACCCGTGGCCTAACCATGCCAGTACTAACTTAACAAAGTCTTAAATGAATGTGCTTTGTGTGCTTAAAAACAATAAAGCCGCATAACTGCGGCTTTATTGTTTTTGTTACTGAATGAACAACTTACTGTTGACTCAATACCTGCTTTAATCCGTCCGCTGGGTCTACTTCCAATGCCTGACAATACCGGACAAATTCCACCACATCCAATCGACGTTCCTGGTTTTCTACTTTTCCTATGAAGGAATGTGGGGTGCCCAATACTTCAGATAAACTGCGCATGGTGTGGCCTTTATCCTGCCTTTGCCGCTTTAACCAAACACACAGTCTCTTGTTCTCGTCAGAAATGACGCTTTTAGTACCTTTCATATTTTTTTCTTCTCCCAGCGTTAAACGCCTTTTTTTATGTCAAACACTTCCTGCCAAATAAAAATCCAAACCTTATTGGTGTACCAATAAGCAATAATAATCAGTTAATTAAACCATAGGATGCGACGAGCGTATAGTTACAGTCGTTAAAATTTGTACGCCTGCAAAAAAAACTTACATATCTTACTGATAGCAAACAAAAAATTAGATAATTGCTGATTCACGATTTTGTCTGAAAAGATCAGTACAAATAAAAACGTGCTCAATTAACAATCAAAAGTAAATTTTATGTTATGCAATATGCAGTATATTAACTGAGAACAAGCAACTGGGCTATGGTAGAAGTAACAATTGTGAAGGGAAAACACACAGAACAGACCAGTCAAAATGCTGGTCTGTAGGGAAATAATTGTAGAACTTACACTGAAAAACTAGAGCCACAACCACAAGTCGTGGTGGCGTTTGGATTTTGTACAATAAAGCGACTGCCTTGCAAACCATCGGTATAGTCAACAGTTCCACCCATCAGATACTGCAGGCTCATCGGATCAACAACCATGGTTACACCATTTTTGTCGATGGTTAGATCACCTTCATTCACTTTTTCATCAAAAGTAAAACCATATTGGAAACCTGAACAACCACCACCAGTCACGTACACCCGCAGTTTTAATGCCGGGTTTTCTTCGTCGGTTACCAGCGTCAGCACTTTATTAGCCGCCGCATCCGTAAATTGAATCGGAACCTGAACTTCAGACATAAAATTACCTCAGCGGAAAAATGGAGACAAATTATCTAATAGTTGACTGTTTTATTCAAGTATTTCCCGGAACCCAGATTTTGGCGACCGCATAACACCTTACTTTGACAACTTAAATAGAATCGGTATTTTCTGCGTTATCTAACCAAGGCAAACTTTGACTGACTTTCGCGGCTTTTTGACCACGGCTTGCTGGCACGCTGACGGTGACATCTACCTGCTCGGCGATAAATGCCGATGGCAAGACAAACTCCCCTTCAAAAATCTGGAAATGTTTAAAACTAAATCGACGATCCGCTTTACTAAATCCGGACAGTTCCAGCAAATCGACACTTGATTTCTTACCCGCCTTTTTTCCGACTAGAGTCAGCGTGATTTGGCCTTTGGCATAGTTTTTCTGTTTGTCTTGATCAATCAACACTAAATTAAATTTATACTTGCCAACAGCATTGCCAGCTGAAAGCGTAAAACTGTCTATAATCAAGCTGTTAGCTTGCAAGTCCGGCGAGATTATTTTCTGATAGAATGCGAGTTCTTTGCGGGTTTCAAACAACTTTTGCTGTTCTGATTTTAAATCCTGCATTTGCAGTTCGCTGGTATGACGCTCAACCGCTAGCTCTGCCGTCAGATAATCGACCTGTTTTCGCTGATCGGCCAATTGTGTCTCTGACGTGTCTAAAGAATTTTGTAATAGCTGCAGTTGTAAGCTCAACTGCTGTTGTTGTTGATGCAACGACCAGTTCCCCAGCACATGCCCGGCCAAAATGCCGATCATCAATGCACCGCCCCCCCATAAAATAGTGGTTCTATGCAGGTTGAACCAATGTTTGCTCTGTTCAAGTTTCATCAGCGCACTCAAAGTGTTATGTTATAAAGCATTCAATCTTCCAGCCGGTACTCTAGCATGAAATCCTGGCGATTATCGTTGCCTCCGCTTAGACGAAAACTAGCCTTTCCGGTCACGTCATTACAACTTTGCCTATTGGGGCTATTCGGCGGCTTCATTGCAGCAGTGCTGATTATCTTGTTCCGATTAACTATTATCGGGATCCAATCGTTTTACCTCGAACACAGCGATGATTTTACCACGATACTGCCCACTGGACGCGCCATACTCCCGCTGATTGCCGCAGTTTTTATCAGTTTGCTTGGACTGATGATCGGCCTGAAGCATTACCGGTTGGGGATCCCGTTTGTGATCCATCGCATCAAACTAAAATACGGCATGATGCCGTTACCAAATACAATCCACCAGTTTTTTGGCGGGATTGCCGCGCTAGCAGCTGGTTTTTCCGTTGGTCGTGAAGGACCATCGGTACATTTGGGCGCCTTTGGTGCCAGCAGTCTTGGTAGCGTTCTGCGTTTACCTTACAACAGCATTAGAATTCTGGCCGGTTGTGGCATTGCCGCCGGTATTTCTGCCTCTTTTAATACACCATTGGCAGCAGTAATGTTTGTGATGGAAGTGGTCCTGCGCGAATATCGCATTCACGTTTTCGTCCCCATTATGCTTGCATCAATGATCGGGGCAATTGCCACCCGCAGCGTGTTTGGCGTCGGCAATGAACTTAATAGTATTGCCATGATCACGCTAAGCCATTGGCACCTGCCCTATCTGGCGCTTTGTGGTGTCGCGATGGGCGTCGTTGCGACTTTCTTTAATAAAAGTTTGATGCGCACCATCCGCACCTTTAAAGACTGGCATCTTTCACTACGTTTGTTATTAGCTGCGTTAGTGACAGCGGCTATTGGTTATCTGGTACCACAAGCATTAGGTGCAGAAACTGGCGCCATTCACTATGCGGTCACAGTACCTGATGAACTGATGTTGTTGTTTGCGATATTTTTAGCAAAAATTATTCTGACAGTCGCAGCTCTAGGCCTTGGGATCCCGGGAGGTATTGTCGGCCCAGTATTTGGCATTGGAATTGTCATGGGCACGCTGTTGGCCTTTGTACCCTCAATATTTTTAGGTGATCATAGTGTTGCGGGTAGCTATGCCGTTCTGGGAATGGCGGGCATGATGGCGGCCACTCTGCATGCGCCCTTGGCGGCACTTGTCGCCGTGACTGAACTTGCTTCCAATCCGGATTTAGTGGTTCCTGCCATGTTAGTCATTACCACTTCTTATGTGACTGCAGTGCAGTTTTTCCAAACCAAATCGATTTTCCTGCAGCAGCTTGATTTTATGCAATTGCCCTATAAATTAGCACCAGCCGATGATGTGCTGCAAAAGGTGGGTGTGCTGGCGATGTTGCAGCAGGATTATCAAATTCTGGAAAATCCAACTGATGCCCAAATCATCCAAACTCTTGATACATTGACACCACAACAGCAACTATTGATCAAACGTAGTTATGCCGTTGATCAGCATTATGAGTTAGCTAGTTACGATTTAACCATGTCGATGACCGACCAAAGTATGCTGAAATTTATCCCTGTTGCGGCCATTAATCATCAGGCAACCATGGCCGAAGTATTTGCAGAGCTTGGGGAACAGCGCGAAGGTGCAGTACTGATTTACGACGATGAACATGCCGATCAACCACTTGGATTGGTTAGTTGGGAACAAGTGCGCACATTATTGATGCGGCAAAATAACTTACTTTAAGCGGATAGATGATGACTTTATTACTGGTTTACAAAGCCTTGCATATCGGATTTATGGTGGCGTGGTTCGCTGGTATTTTTTACCTGCCACGTTTGTTTGTTTATCACGCGGGCAATACCTCAAATGACGTTGATGCAATATTTAAAACCATGGAACGACGTTTGTTGTATTTTGTCACCCCCTTTGCTGTCTTGACGCTGCTCTTTGGCTTGCTGTTGATCCACAGCTATGGCAGTGCCTGGTTTAGTGCAAGTCATTGGCTCCATTATAAACTCATTCTGGTGCTGTTTCTGTATGCCTACCATGGCTATTGCTTTAAATTGCTGGCTGACTTTAAGCACAACCGCAACCAAAAAAGCCCGCGTTTTTACCGGATCTTTAATGAATTACCGGTGTTGGTGATGTTTGCCATTATCCTTCTGGCCGTATTAAAACCGGCGTAAGCTCTTGCTTGTTGAAACCTAATACTCGTGACTTCGTGGCTCAATTACTTTGGGTATCACGCCTGACTTTTGCTATAATGCGCGCCAGTTCAGCGGCCACTCGCCGCTTTCTGTCACATCAGGCAATAGGCACCCAGCATGAGCTTCAAAGGCGAACATATCCTCTCGGTTAAACAATTCGATCGCGACAGTATCCGGCAAATTTTTCAGATTGCCCACAGTATGGAGCCTTATGCGTATCGCAAAAAGCGCACGACTGTGCTTGAAGGCGCCATCCTCGGCAATTTATTCTTTGAACCCAGCACCCGTACCCGCGTTAGTTTTGGCTGTGCTTTTAACCTGCTCGGCGGCGAAGTTCGTGAAACAACCGGTATGCAATCGTCGGCTTTATCAAAAGGGGAATCGTTATTCGATACCGCTCGGGTCATTAGTAGCTACAGTGATGTGATTGCCATGCGTCACCCGCAAGCAGGTTCCGTCGCTGAATTCGCTGAAGGTAGCCGCGTTCCGGTACTCAATGGCGGTGATGGTGCCAACGAACATCCCACTCAGGCGCTGTTGGATTTATTCACCATCGAACGCGAGCTTACTGCATCGCAGCAAAGTATCGACGGCATGCATATTGCTATGGTCGGTGACTTAAAATTTGGCCGTACTGTGCACTCCTTGTCTAAATTACTGGCTCTGCATAAAAACATCAAATTTACCCTGATTGCCCCCAATGAATTAGCAATGCCAGACGAAATCATCAGCACCATTGAAAATGCCGGTCATCAGGTTACCATTACCGATCAACTGGCAGGTAACATTAATGCCGATATCGTTTATCAAACCCGCATTCAGGAAGAGCGCTTTCCATCACAGGAAGAAGCCAATAAATACCGCGGTAAGTTCCGGTTAAATCAGCAGATTTATACTCAACATTGCAAATCAAATACCGTCATTATGCATCCACTGCCGCGTGATTCGAGACTGGAAGCCAATGAACTGGACAACGATTTAAATCTGAATCCAAACTTAGCTATTTTCCGTCAGGCGGATAACGGTGTACTGGTCCGGATGGCCTTATTTGCTTTGACTCTTGGCGTGGAAAATCTGGTCAGCAAGTATGAAAAAGATGTGCCGTGGTTTTCCAATAAAGGTTAATCGTTCGGTATCTCCGGTTGTTTCGCTTGATAAAGCAACTGAAACTAAACCGGAGATAGCTGTTGAACTTCCCAATTTTCGTAATGGATATTTATCATGACTTTATCTGAACAATTATTTGAACGCGCTCAGCTCACTATCCCAGGTGGCGTAAATTCTCCGGTGCGCGCATTTAAAAGTGTTGGCGGTACTCCGGTATTTATTGACCGCGCCGATGGTGCTTATATCTATGATGTTGATGGTAAACAATATATAGACTATATCGGCTCTTGGGGGCCGATGTTATTGGGTCATAACCATCCAGCGATCCGTGAAGCCGTGATTCAAGCGGCCGAAAAAGGCCTGAGCTTTGGTGCACCCTGCCCGGCCGAAATTGACATGGCTGAGTTAGTCACGTCATTGGTGCCTTCGATGGAAATGGTGCGGATGGTCAGTTCCGGGACTGAAGCCACCATGAGCGCGATTCGTTTGGCCCGTGGTTATACCGGACGCGATACCATCGTGAAGTTTGAAGGTTGCTATCATGGTCATGCCGATTCATTATTGGTAAAAGCGGGCTCTGGTGCACTGACGCTTGGCGTTCCAAACTCACCTGGTGTGCCGGCTGATTTTGCGAAATACACCCTCACCTGTGAATTCAATAATCTGGAACAACTTGCTGCATTGTTCGCAGAAAAAGGCGCGGATATTGCGTGTGTAATTGTCGAGCCGGTTGCAGGCAATATGAACTGCATACCGCCAAATCCAGGCTATTTACAAGGCTTACGCAGCCTTTGTGATCAATATGGTGCGGTGTTAATTTTTGATGAAGTGATGACCGGTTTTCGGGTAGCCTTAGGTGGCGCGCAGGCCTACTACGACGTGAAACCCGACCTCACCACCCTAGGTAAAATTATTGGTGGCGGCATGCCAGTCGGCGCCTTCGGTGGTAAAAAAGCCATTATGCAGCACATCGCGCCCTTAGGTCCGGTCTATCAAGCGGGGACTTTATCCGGTAACCCGATAGCTATGGCCGCAGGTTTAGCAGCGCTGAAAGAAATCAGCAAGCCTGGCGTTTATGAAAGTCTGACCGCTAAAACAACCCAATTATTGCAAGGTCTGACAGCTGCAGCGGCTAAACATGGCGTGCCACTTTGTGTAAATCAGGTCGGTGGTATGTTTGGGTTGTTTTTTACTACGGCAACGAGTGTCACCAGTTATGCGCAAGCGACACAGTGCAACATTGAAGCCTTTAAAAAGTTTTTCCATTTGATGCTGGCTGACGGTATTTACCTGGCACCTTCAGCCTATGAAGCTGGCTTTTTAAGTCTGGCGCATAGTGATGCTGACTTAGCTGCCACTATTGCCGCAGCCGAGCGAGCTTTCGCCCAATTGTAAAACACGCTTTAAGCAGACGGCAGTTTAGGGTTTATTCCCTGCTGCCGTCTCTACCTGTTTTAACCACACCACATCCGCAGTTCCAGATTTTTCTTGTAGGTAATACAACTGCTCTTGCTCGAAATCAGCATATAAACCATCAGGTATAGTATCTGGATTCAGCGTTATCTGCTGTGGTTGGCCGCTCTGCCAAGGCATGAACATCAGTTGCTTTTCAGCACTTTCTCCGATTAGCCAGTAAAGACCATTCAGATTAGTCACCCAGCGATCAGCATCACCTAAACGCCAGTCGACCAAGGCAG
>JAHJNE010000329.1 GCA_018820995.1 Gammaproteobacteria bacterium
ACCTGCTCGATGAACCATTGCTGATAAAAGCTCGGCGCCGCGGAATCAAATCCATCGGAAGCTGGGTTGATAAAACCATGTGGGTACGGAGTTAAATAGCTTTTGATCCGCTCACGCTGCTGCATACGATGATGTAATGTCCCAACATCAAAGTGCGTTTCCTGCGCCCATATAACCGTAGTCGCTACACAAGGCTGTAACTCAACACAACTGCGGATCTGCCCGCCATAAAAACAAAATATCCTTTCTAAGCCGGGCTGCGGATCTGCAGCCAATTGCCATAAAGCGGCGGCGCCTGCACTAAAGCCAACCGCAAGGTAACTGCTCTGCTGCTTATGTAGAACAGACTGAAGTTTTTCTACATAAGCTGACAGACCACCTTGTTGTAAAAACTGCTGATACGCTAGCTGATCTGCTGAACCCGCTTTGGGTAAAACGGCGTTGGCAGCTGACGACACCCTATCCACTGACATGTCTGCCAATGGACTTGGATATGGGCTCACCACTTCCAAAGTGAAATTGGTCGCTTGCAACAAAGGTTTGAACCAATTCGCTACAGCTGGTGTGGTGCCAAAAATGTCCGTAGCAACCAGTATGTTCATTTATACCTCGACCATCGCTAGTTTCTAAGAGTATCGGTTTTACAGACTAAAACTGATTCAACGGTAATTTCAGATAGTGCACCCCATTTTCTTCTGGCTTTGGAAATTGTCCGGCGCGCATATTGACCTGAACCGCGGGCAGCATTAACTTTGGCATCGACAACGTGGAATCACGTTTTGTACGCATTTGCACAAACTCATGCTGACTGATCCCTTGATGCAAATGAATGTTAGCGTTCATTTGCGCGCCAACGGTGGTTTCAAAACAAAATTGCTCGCGCCCTACAGCTTTGTAGTCGTGGCATAAAAACATCCGGGTTTCTTTTGGCAATGCAAATAGTCGCTGTGCCGATTGGTACAATACTTCAGCACTGCCTCCGGGGAAATCACAACGCGCACTGCCGTAATCGGGCATAAATAACGTGTCACCAACAAACACCGCATCACCAATCAGATAAGAAACACAAGCCGGTGTATGACCTGGTGTATGCAGCACCTGAATCGTTAAATCTCCAAGAGCAAGTTGCTCATGATCAGCCAGCAAACGGTCAAATTGACTGCCATTACGACAAAATTCCGCTTCAACGTGAAAGACCTCAGCGAACAGCTGCTGTACTTCGGTGATCTGACGACCAATAGCAAGCAATCCGCCGAGTTGTTGTTTGAGATATGGTGCGGCAGATAGATGGTCGGCATGGACATGAGTTTCCAGGATCCAGCACAACTTCAGTTGCTGCTGTTTAAGATAAGCAATGATTTTCTCAGCGCCGGTAGTGCTGGTGCGCCCTGCCGCAGCGTCGAAATTAAGGACCGGATCAATGACCGCGGCATTTTTAGTCCGCCCGCAAGACACTACATAGCTGTAAGTGTTTGAATCAGTATCGAAAAACTCTTGAATTACCGGGGTCATCTTCGCCTCTGCACTATGTTTGCACTATGTCTTCACTAAGATTTTCGAAAACTATAACAAAGGCTTTAAAGAACCAAAAGAACTAAGCTTATTCTGTTTTGTTATTGGAGCCGCAACTCACCTCAGAATCCTTCTCCAGCCCTTAGAAATGATGGTTTTTCGCCCGAATGCAAAGACCTTAACTCAAGTAAATAGCCATCTAAACATCTGCATGTAATAAAATTGTCATCAAATAAAAATATGCTGCGGACGTCTTTAAACTGTTGTCCCTAGAGGTTGTATGAAGATTGCTCAGAAATTAATGCTTAGTATGGCAATAGCGATGTTACTTGGTGTAGTGACGTCTGTTTTAGTGACGGCTTATTTGGCACAAAGTAAAGCACAGCAGGCTTTGTTGTCAGCCGTTGAGCAACAATTTACCGCGGTCGCCAAAGGCCGAGAACAAGCATTAACCCTCTTTATCAATGGCCAACGTGATTTGTTACTGAGCCTTGCCAACAACCGGACTACTCAGGACGCGCTCTACGCAATGGAGCGACCTTTTTCATCCTATCGTTATGAAGTGACGAACCCGGGCGACGAAGCACTTCGAGCCGGCATGCTGCAGTGGTATCAGCAAAAGTATCAGCCCTACGCCAGCAGCATCAACCCAACTTTAAAAGTTCCTGCAGTGCAGTGGGTAAAAAGTGCCAGCCTGGAAACTTTATTACTCCAGCATTATTACCTGCAAACGAATGAACATTCGATTGATAAAATGAGTGCTCTCACCGATCGGTCCGATGGTTCGGTTTACGGGCAGCAACACAGAAAGTTTCATCAGAGTTTTTTAGAAGTCACGAAAAGGTATCAGTTACAAGAACTCTATCTGGTCGAAGCGAAAAATTTAAATGTGGTGTATTCAGTGGCAAAAAGCCCGGTATTTGCCACATCGCTCAAAGAAGGTGCGTTTGCCAATACCGCTCTGGCGGCAACCGTCAAATCAGTACTCGCCAATCCCAAGCAACAATGGCGGGTTTCTGCGCCAACCAGCTTTGAAGGTTTTTACGGTCAACAAGTGCTGTTTATGGTGGCACCGGTGTTTAATTCAGTTTCTGGAAGCGAGTTACCAATTGGCGTTTTAGTGTTGCAACTACCCGTACAGGCATTAACCGATTTGACAACCAATGGCCAACGTTGGGCCGATATTGGTCTGGGTCAAACGGGTGAAAGTTATCTCGTCAGTAACACGGAGACCCTGGTCAGTGCGTTGCGTCCGCAATTGACCAATAGCAGCCAGTTTTATACCGACTATCCGGAAATCGGTGCTGTATCAAATCATTATGGTCTGTCAGGATTGTTAAAACTGCAAAGCCCAGAAATTACCGAAGCCCTGAAGGGGTTGTCGGGGCACACTGAAACCCTTGATTATCGGAATGTTCCGGTGTTGGTTAACTATCAACCCGTACTAATTGGCAGTGACACTTATGCGCTGATCACGCAGCAGGATAAAACCGAAGCTTATGCCGCTTTAGAAGAACTGAGTTATAACATCCGCTGGGCCAGTTTTATAACGGTTGTCCTGCTTGGACTCATTGCGCTGTTGTTTGCTTACCGTTTTGGACGCGCCATCGCAGCCCCAATGGCCTATTTATCCGGACACTTGGCCAACGCCGCTGCCAATCATGATTTATCGTTGCGTTTCCCAGAGCAAGGCGAATATGAAGTCAAAGCGATGGCCAGCGGCCTGAATCAACTGTTTGGAAAATTATCGGGCTTACTGTCGCAGTTACTCGCGGCAAGTGCTGCCAATCATCGGCAGTCAGCGGCGCAACTGCTCATTAGTCAACAATGTAAAGATGATGTCCATCAGCAAAAAACCGCCTTATTGCAGCTGCAGCATGACGCACTCGAAAGTCAGCAAGCACAGCAACAAATGCAAATGCAGTTGCAGCAAGCAGCCACTGCTGCAGAAGCAGCGAATACGGAATCGACTGCCGGCCAGCAGCAGGTACTGCAACTGACCGATTTTATCCGCCACCTCAGTTCTCAAGTGGATCATTCCACGCAAAGTATGGAAGCGCTGCAGTTAGCGGCCAAGGATATCGTGCAGGTGTTGGATACCATCCGTGGTGTTGCCGAACAAACTAATTTGCTGGCCTTAAATGCAGCGATAGAAGCTGCCAGGGCAGGCGAACATGGTCGTGGTTTTGCGGTGGTCGCTGATGAAGTCCGTCGTCTCTCAGCCGGTACTGAATTAGCAACCAAAGAAATTCAGTTGATGCTCGACCGCTTGCGCTTATCAGTACAAGATACCACAGCCGGCTTAGAGCAAGAGCAGCAAACCGCGCACAACTGTCTGGAAAAAGCACTGCATACCGAACAGGCGCTGGTGCAAACCCGTGATGCGATTGCGCAGATTGTGGATGCCAGTCAGGCCATTGCCAGACTGAGTGATGCAGAAGTAAAACGCAGTGGCGATTTTAGTGCGGCATTGAATGATATTAGTCAAAGCGCCAGTGCGACGGATTTGGCAATGACGGAGTTGGCAACACAAGCTTATCAGCAGCAGCAGTTAACCAGTCAATTGCAGGAAAATGCGAAGTTATTAAAACTCAGCGATGAGTCAAAAACGGCTCCGGTAACGGTGTTATCGAAAACTTGAAAATAATGCTGCGGTTTATCCTGGTAGACAAATTTCATCGGGATGATACCCAGCCAAAGTCATCATTAAAACTTAGATTTGGTCTAACAAATTAAACCTGAACTTTCACTGGCTAGCCTGATAGAGCTAGCCAGTGAAGCACTTTGGCTATGGTAATTGTTTAAGCCGTCAGTACATCTTGTTGTAAGCGGGCAATCGCCTGTACAACCTGTTGACTGCTTTGTTCAAGCTGATTGAGCGCCCGACTTAAAGCAGAATTATCTTGTTTTTGCTTCGCCTGATAAGCAGCTTTTGCCGCTTCATGCACACCACGATGCGGTTGTTCAATACTTTTAAAACTCTGCAGTTGGCCATAATGTTTATAGCCATAACCACTGCTGGTACACCAGCTGTTAAACTTCTGTTCGGCTGCCGAACCCGGTAATGACGCCGAAGTCGACAAAGCCTGATAGACATGGGCTTTATAACTGGCGTAATCCAGTTTTAAACCGTTCAGATAAGTCAGCGTTGTGGTGCTGCGGATCAGCTTTTTCATCGCTTCCGAGCGGTCGATGACTTGACTGACCACAGCATCAATCTGTTTTGAAGATAACGAAACATCAGCAGCGCTTTGCTGACTTTGCGATACCATTGCTTTGATATTGTTGGTCTGCTCAATCACTTTACGGATCAGACTTTCAATTTGTTTACTGGCTTCATTGGCTTTACCTGCCAATTGCCGCACTTCATCGGCCACCACAGCAAAGCCGCGCCCTGCTTCGCCGGCGCGAGCGGCTTCAATCGCGGCATTTAATGCCAACAAATTCGTTTGATCGGAAATTTCCTGAATGCTCGAAATCAATTGATTAATTGAACTGGCAGTGCCATCGAGCACATTTGCGGTATCAGCGCTTTGATTGGCATGTTCGGTGATATGCACAGCGCGGGTTTCGAGGGTCCGAATTGCTGTTTGGGTCTGTCCGAAAATATCTTCTAGTTTGGCCAGTGCAGTGCGTTCATCAATTAGATTTTCCGCAAGTTCATTCACGGTAATTTGGATCATCGACAGCATTTCACCGCCCTGCAATTGCACGGCGCTAATTTGTTGTTCGGATTGTAATTGCAGTGAAAGTAACTGTTGTTGCTGTTGTAGTTCAGCGACTTGCTGCTGATGCTGCTCTTTGTTCGCCTGGAGTTGTTTTTGCGAGTCTTTAAGCTGTTGTCTTAGCTCTTCATTTTCTTTTTTTAGCGCACCATTAAATAACATAGCTCCCCCTGGAGAATCAGACTATACCTCCATCCTAAGCCATGCTGAATAGGGAATGAAAGGGGTTACGTGCTTTAAACGAAGATTTTTAGCTAATTATTTTTGCTTTTTGTAGTTTTTCTGATAGCTGGTTAAAAAAGTCACGCCATCTAAATGGATACCGTGACTTTCACCACTGATATAAATACGAATTTAGCTGACTAAACTACGCAGCATCCACGCATTTTTTTCATGGATTTGCATCCGTTGTGTTAGAAGATCTAAGGTTGGCTCATCCGATGATTTATCAGCAACCGGCACTATCGAGCGTGCCGTTTTGGCAATAGCTTCCTGCCCTTTGACTAAATCTTTAATCATCTCCTCGGCTGATGGATGGCCTTCGGCTTCTTTGATACTAGTCAGTTTGGCAAATTCTTTGTAAGAGCCCGGCGCAAATTCTCCCAAAGCGCGGATCCGCTCGGCAATCAGATCAACGGCTAACGCCAGCTCGATATATTGCGTTTCGAATAAGGTGTGAAGCCCTTGAAACATGGGGCCAGTGACGTTCCAGTGATAATTATGTGTTTTGAGATACAAAGTATAAGTGTCAGCCAAAAGCGCTGATAAACCAGCAGCAATCTCTTTGCGGTCGTTTTCATCAATACCAATATTAATTTTCATCAAGTCACCTGTTACGTTAAGTTTGTGAATGCAGAGAAATACAAAGTGAAAACAATCTCTAATTATAGACTTGGTGATGAACTAGGACCATTTCAACCGTTAGGGTCAGGTTTCTTTTTTACCAAAATTCAATTAAGTTAATCGACATTCAGGCCATGGTTTGAAATTTGGGGTAAGGATGAAATACCTGATTAAACAAAAGATTTTTAGCCTAACCGATAGCTTTGAAATCGAAAATGAAAATGGACAGGTGGTCATTACTGCCAAGGGTAAATTTTTTAGCATCTCGAGTAGTCAAACTCTGTTTGACCAGCAAGGCATCGAGCTGTTAAAAATAAAACGTAAATATCTGACGTTGCTGCCCGCCTGCAAATTGTTATGTGCTGATGGCAGTGAGTGGTTGATCCGCAAGTGTTTTTGGCCATTTTGGCGCAGTCGATTTACTATCGCCAGTCCAGCAGGTGAACTCGAAATTATCGGTAATTTGTGGCAACACG
>JAHJNE010000330.1 GCA_018820995.1 Gammaproteobacteria bacterium
CATTCAATTCCCGGGCTTGAAAATGCCCATATCACCCGACCTGGTTACGCAATCGAATATGACTTTTTTGATCCCAGAGATCTGAAAACTTCATTAGAAACAAAATTTATCAAAGGCTTGTTCTTTGCTGGTCAAATCAATGGCACCACAGGTTACGAAGAAGCTGGCGCTCAGGGACTGTTAGCCGGTCTAAATGCCGCATTGCTGGTTCAGGAAAAAGAGGCTTGGATCCCAAGTCGGGATCAGGCCTACACCGGTGTGTTGGTTGATGATCTAACAACCATGGGCACAAAAGAGCCATATCGCATGTTCACCAGCCGTGCAGAATACCGTTTAATGCTGCGTGAAGATAACGCTGACTCTCGTTTAACGGCAAAAGGTCGTGAACTTGGACTTGTTGATGATGATCGCTGGGCTGCGTTTAATATCAAAATGGAACAAATTGAGCTTGAGCGGCAACGCTTGAAACAAAATTGGATCCACCCGCAACATACGGCAATTACCGAAGTCAATGCATTACTGAAAACGCCAATGAGCCGGGAAGCAAGTTTGGAGGATCTGATCCGTCGTCCTGAAGTTAACTATCAAGATCTGATGGCTATCGAAGGTGTCGGTCCAGCATTGGTTGATCCTGCTGCTGCAGAACAAGTAGAAATTCAAATCAAATACGAAGGTTATATCAATCGTCAGCAAGATGAAATTGCTAAGCACGAACGTAATGAAAACAGTCGTTTACCGGTGCAGTTTGATTATTCAGTAGTCAAAGGATTGTCAAACGAAGTGGTCATGAAGTTAAATCAATCGTTACCTGAGACCGTTGGACAAGCATCAAGAATTCAAGGTATTACTCCTGCTGCAATTTCACTGTTACTCGTGTATTTGAAAAAACAGGGATTACTCCGAAAAACAGCATAACGTGATGATTGAATTGATTTTATTTTCGAAAATAGGAATAGCATGCTCGAAAAACTTACCCAGCTTGTGGCACAAACCAGCTTACAGTTATCAGATTTACAGTTACAACAACTGGTTCAATACGTGCAACTGCTCGACAAGTGGAACGGTGCATATAATCTGACCTCGGTCAGAGATCCAATGGAAATGTTAGTTAAACACATCATGGATAGTCTGGCTGTGGCGCCGTTTATTCAAGGACAACGGATTATTGATGTCGGCACAGGCCCTGGTCTACCAGGTATTCCTTTGGCAATTTGCTTTCCTGAAAAGCAGTTTACGTTGTTAGACAGCCTCGGTAAGCGGATCCGTTTTTTAAATCAGGTGAAATTGCAGCTTGGGCTGAAAAATGTAAACCCATTACAAAGCCGGGTTGAAGATCATCAACCGCAACAAGGTTACGACATCGTGCTTAGTCGTGCTTTTGCTTCGTTAAGTGATATGATCGGATGGTGCGCGCATTTACCCACTGCGAATGGCCAATTTCTCGCCATGAAAGGTGCGCAGGCATTGGAAGAAATTGCAGCTTTGCCCGATTTTGTTAAAGTTGTCGCGAATGAAACTTTGCTGGTACCTGAACTGAACGGACAACGTTATCTGGTGATTGTGCAAAAAGTAGCTGTTTAAGCTGATTGACGAGGGAGTACTGTGGGAAAAATCATCGCAATAGCGAATCAAAAAGGTGGTGTTGGCAAAACCACAACCGCAGTTAATCTGGCCGCTTCAATGGCGGCAACCAAACGCAAAGTGCTGTTGATCGACCTCGATCCACAAGGTAATGCCACCATGGGTAGTGGCGTTGATAAATATGACGTCGCTGCCACTGCTTATGAATTATTGGTTGAAGAAAAACCTCTCCCAGAAGTTGTTGTGACGGAAACCGCCGGTGGTTACCACCTGGTAGCTGCAAATTCAGACGTTACAGCAGCTGAAGTGCGTCTACTTGATGTGTTTGCGCGTGAATTAAGATTACGAAATGCTTTAAAAGATCACCGCGATAAATACGATTTTATCTTTATTGATTGTCCACCTTCCCTGAACATGCTGACCGTCAATGCGATGGCTGCGGCAGATTCAGTGCTTGTACCAATGCAGTGCGAATATTATGCACTAGAAGGTTTAACCGCTTTGGTTGAAACCATCAATAAACTTGTTTCAGTGATCAATGCCGATCTGAAAATCGAAGGTATTTTGCGGACGATGTATGATCCGCGTAATCGACTGGCAAATGATGTTTCGGAACAGTTAAAACGACATTTTGGCGAAAAAGTTTACCGTGCTGTGATCCCACGCAACGTTCGCTTGGCAGAGGCTCCTAGTTTTGGGACGCCTGTAATGTATTACGATAAAAGTTCGACTGGTGCCAAAGCTTATCTGGCGCTGGCCGGTGAAATTTTGCGGCGGGCCGATAAAAAAGTCGTCAAAACTACAGCCCCAGTTTGAGATTTGAAGGAATGAGTGAACAGATGTCGGTAAAAAAACGTGGTTTAGGACGTGGTTTGGATGCTTTGTTAACCAATGGCAGACCTGAAGCGACCGGAAATATCGCTCAGCCTGAAAGTCATCAGCACGAGCTACAAAAATTACCGATTGAATTTTTACAACCAGGCAAGTACCAGCCACGTAAAGATATGTCACAAGATGCTCTGGATGATTTAGCTAGTTCTATCCGAGCCCAAGGCATCATTCAGCCGATTGTGGTACGTCAGGTTGCCGACAACTTATACGAAATTATTGCTGGTGAAAGACGCTGGCGAGCCAGCCAAATTGCAGGCCTGGCTGAAGTACCGTGCATCATCAAAAACGTCCCGGATGAAGCTGCGGTTGCTATTGCATTGATAGAAAACATCCAGCGTGAAGATTTAAATGCGATGGAGGAAGCCGTTGCATTACAACGGCTTTCGTCCGAGTTTGAGCTTACACATCAACAAGTTGCAGATGCAGTTGGTAAATCCAGAACAACAGTGACTAACCTGTTGCGGTTAAATCAGCTAGCGGACGATGTAAAAACATTACTTGAGCATGGAGACATTGAAATGGGCCACGCCCGTGCATTGTTGACCCTGACACCAGAACAACAGTCGGATGCTGGTCGCGTGATCGCCGCAAAACAAATGACCGTAAGAGAAGCCGAAGCGCTGGTACGACGTATTCTGGACCCTTTACCGCCCACTGAACCGAAGGTCAAAGACCCGGACGTTGCCGCGCTTGAACAAACGCTCAGCGAGAAATTTGCCGCGCCGGTACAGATAAGTTACAGCAAAAAAGGCAAAGGTGAATTGGTGATCGGGTATAGCAATTTAGCCGAGCTTGATGGCATTTTGGCAAGGCTTGGTGTAAGCACGACTGAAATTTAAGCAGTCGGGTTACTAAAATACCGACAAATTGAGTGCCGGCGCCGCTTTTGGTTGCAAAAATAAGGCAGTTCAGTATACTTGCGCGAGTTTTTTGCGTTGATATTTTGACTATTTTTAGGTGGTATTCGTTGACTTTAACCACGTCAAAACAGCGCTACAAACTGATTTTAATTACATTTTTGTCGCAACTTGCTGCAGCTCTTGTGATCGCAGCTATAGTCTTTCTGGCATTTGATGCCTTAGCGGCAAAATCGGCGTTTTATGGCGCCTTATGTGTAGTTTTGCCCCATTGTGTGTTTACGTGGTATGTGTTTCGTTTTCGAGGGACTGATCAGCTCCAGTTGATTTTGAAGTCCATTTATCGCGGCGAAACCTTAAAATTTTTATTGATGGCACTGCTGGTTATAGCGGTGTTGAAACATGCTGTAATAGTCGACTGGCTATTCTTCAGCGGACTGGTGTTCGCGTTGATATTACAGGTGTTTATACCGATTTTGATTAACTACGATAATTGGGACTAACGATGGCATCTGGTGCTGAAATTACAAGCAAAGAGTATATTACCCACCATTTGACCAACTGGAGTGTCGGCGAAGGTTTTTGGACCTGGCATGTTGATACTTTAGGCTGGTCAATTTTTATGGGACTTGTGTTCCTAATCTCCTTCCGTGCAGTGGCAAAAAAGGCCAATGCCGGTGTTCCAACCAAATGGCAATGCGCCGTTGAAATGGTTGTGGAATTTATCAACGACACTGTTAAAAGTACCTTTCATGGTCAAAGCAAACTCATCGCACCATTAGCGTTGACGATTTTTGTCTGGGTATTCCTGATGAATCTGATGGACTTAGTTCCGGTTGATTTCATTCCGTGGACTGCGCAACAAATTGGTGGCGCTATGGGCTATGATCCGGCGCACGTCTACATGAAAGTCGTACCAACCACCGATCTAAATATGACCATCGCGCTGGCGCTGGGTGTATTTATTCTGATGATCTTTTACTCAATCAAAATTAAAGGTGTAGGTGGCTTTATTAAAGAGCTCACCACTCAGCCATTCAATACTCCTTGGTTGTACTGGTTCAACTTTATTCTTGAAATTGTGGCATTACTAGCCAAGCCACTGTCACTGGCACTGCGGTTATTCGGTAACCTATATGCTGGTGAGCTTATTTTCATTCTGATCGCTATGCTCGGTGTGTGGCAGTTACCGCTGCATTTCCCATGGGCGATGTTCCATATTCTGATTATCACGTTACAAGCCTTTATCTTTATGGTGTTGACCGTGGTTTACTTAAGCATGGCGCACGAAAAGCATTAATTTTGTAAAAAAGATTTCGTTTTAACTTTAACTTTAACTTTAACTTTAACTTTAACTTTAGAAACTTGGAGAAAATCATGGAAATGGTAATAGGTTTGAAACTGATCGCAGTTGCTCTGTTAATCGGTTTAGGTGCTTTAGGCACTGCAATTGGTTTCGGTACTTTAGGTGGTAAATTCCTGGAGTCAGCAGCGCGTCAACCAGAACTGGCTCCTTCATTACAAGGTAAAATGTTCATTGTTGCAGGCTTAATCGATGCGATCGCAATGATCGGTGTAGCGATTGGTCTGTACATGCTGTTCGCGATGTAATTTGAAACATCCAACAGAACTTTTACTTTTAGTAATTAAGGAGAAGCGTTCGTGAATATTAACGCCACTCTCATTGGTGAGTTAATCGCGTTTATTGTGTTTGTCATTGCCTGTATGAAATGGGTATGGCCACCAATTATCGGCGCGATTGAAACTCGTCAGCAAAAAATTGCAGATGGCCTGGCCGCAAGTGATCGCGCCGAACAGGACCTGCGTTTAGCGCAAGAGAATGCAAAAAAACAGCTGATTGAAGCAAAAGCACAGGGTTCTGCCCTGATTGACCAAGCTAAAAAACGCGAAGCGCAGATTATCGAAGAAGCTGCAGTGAAAGCGCAGGCTGAGCGGGAAAAAATCCTGGCTCAGGCTAAAGCCGAAGTCGAAGCTGAACGCATCCGTGCGAAAGAAGATTTACGTAAGCAAGTGGCTGCTTTAGCAGTGGCTGGCGCAGAACGTATTCTTCAACGTGAAATTGATGAAGCTGCTCACAGCGACATCCTGGAAAAACTGGTAGCTGAACTGTAAGAGGAAGAGCCATGTCTGATTTGACGAATGTAGCTCGTCCTTATGCCAAAGCGGCGTTTGACTTTGCAGTTGAACAAAACGCTTTGGCGGCCTGGGCTGATATGTTGTTTTTTGCAGCTGAAGTTGCAAACAACGATGTAGTTGCCGAGCGTCTGCAAAGCAACGCGGGTGCACAAGCACAAGCAGAGTTTTTTATCCAGGTATGTGGTGCGCAACTCAATGAACAAGGCCAGAACTTGATTAAAGTGATGGCTGAAAACAAACGTTTATTGGCGTTGCCTGCTGTATTTGATGCTTTTGTAATGTTGAAAGCTGAGTTCGAAAAAGAAGCGACCGTTGATGTTGTTTCTGCCACTGAACTGAATGCTTCACAACAACAGAAGCTGATCGCAGCTTTATCACAGCGTTTAGCACGCAATGTTAAGTTGAACTGTAGCGTAGATCCGACAGTTGTCGGCGGTATGTTAATCAAAGCCGGTGATATGGTTATTGATGGCTCAGTTCGCGGTAAGTTAGACCGTTTAGCCACTGCGCTGCAGTCATAATTGGGGATTAGAGCATGCAACTGAATTCCACTGAAATCTCTGAACTGATCAAACAACGTATTGCTCAGTTTGAAGTTGTCAGTGAAGCTCGTAACGAAGGTACTATCGTGTCTGTTACCGATGGTATTATCCGGATCAATGGCCTTGCTGATTGTATGCAAGGTGAGATGATCGAGCTTCCTGGTAACCGTTACGCTATCGCACTGAACTTAGAGCGTAGCTCTGTAGGTGCTGTAGTGATGGGTCCTTATGCGGACCTGCGTGAAGGCGTAAAAGTAAAAGCAACTGGCCGTATCTTAGAAGTACCGGTTGGTCCTGCGTTATTAGGTCGTGTGGTTAACACTTTAGGTGAGCCAATCGACGGTAAAGGTCCAATTGCAGCCACTGCATTTGCTCCGGTAGAAAAAATTGCACCAGGTGTTATCGAGCGTCAATCGGTCGATCAACCAATGCAAACCGGTTACAAATCAGTCGATGCGATGATCCCTATCGGTCGTGGTCAGCGTGAGCTGATCATCGGTGACCGTCAGACAGGTAAAACTGCACTGGCAATCGATGCGATCATCAACCAGAAAACTTCTGGCGTAAAATGTATCTACGTTTGTATCGGTCAGAAAGCATCGACCATCGCCAACGTGGTACGTAAGTTAGAAGAGCACGGCGCCCTTGCCCACACTATCGTGGTCGTGGCCTCTGCTTCTGAAGCTGCTGCGCTGCAATTCCTGGCACCATACTCTGGTTGTACCATGGGTGAATACTTCCGTGATCTGGGCGAAGATGCACTGATTGTTTATGACGATTTGTCTAAACAAGCTGTTGCTTACCGTCAAATCTCGTTGTTATTACGCCGTCCACCAGGTCGTGAAGCTTATCCAGGTGACGTATTCTATCTTCACAGCCGTCTGTTAGAGCGTGCATCACGTGTGAACGAGCATTATGTTGAGCGTTTAACCAATGGCGCAGTGAAAGGTAAAACCGGTTCTTTAACCGCATTACCAATCATTGAGACCCAAGGTGGTGACGTTTCTGCATTCGTTCCAACCAACGTGATCTCAATCACCGATGGTCAGATCTTCTTAGAATCGAACCTGTTCAACGCCGGTATCCGTCCAGCAGTTAACGCTGGTATTTCGGTATCGCGGGTTGGTGGTGCAGCGCAAACGAAGATTATCAAAAAGCTTGGCGGCGGTATTCGTCTGGCATTGGCTCAATATTCTGAACTGGCAGCATTCGCACAGTTTGCTTCTGACCTGGATGACGCGACTCGTGCGCAGTTAGACCATGGCCAGAAAGTAACTGAACTGATGAAACAGTTACAGTATGCGCCAATGGGCGTGGCAGATATGGGCGTGTCGATTTTTGCCATCGAAAAAGGCTTTATGAAAGACATTGAAGTTGCGAAAATTCTCGACTTCGAAGCGGCTCTGTTAGCATACATGCATGCAGAACACGCTACGTTCATGGCTGATCTGAACAAAACTGGTAACTACAACGACCAAATCGAAGCCACTATTAAAGGCGCGATTGAGAAGTTTAAAGCGACTCAAACCTGGTAATCAGGTGTTGGCATCGGGTGGTGGTAACACCACCCTTCGTTGAAATTTTCGGAGATTAGTCATGGCCGGCGCAAAAGAGATAAAAAGTAAGATCGGGAGTATTAACAATACTCGTAAGATCACCAGCGCTATGGAAAAGGTTGCAGTCAGCAAAATGCGCAGAGCGCAAGAGCGGGTTGCACATAGCCGTCCATACGCTGAAGGTATGCGCAAAGTGATCGGTAATATCGCCAATGGTACCCTCGAGTATCGCCACCCGTTCTTAACCGAACGGCCGGTGAAAAACGTGGGTTACATTGTGATATCAACAGACCGGGGTCTTTGCGGCGGCTTGAATACCAACGAATTTAAACGTGTGATGATTGACCTCAAAGCGTGGAAAGAGCAAGGCGCGAATGCTGAGTTTGCCGTGATCGGTAACAAAGCCACTGCCTTCTTTAAACGTTTTGGCGGTAAAGTAGTTGCACAACAAGTGGGTTCAGGCGATACACCACGTTTGGCTGATGTTATTGGTACGGTCCGGGTCATGCTGAATGAATATTCAGAAGGCAAAATCGACCGCTTGTTTTTGGTATACAACAACTTCGTCAATACCATGAAGCAAGAGCCAGTAATTGAGCAACTCTTACCTTTGCCAAAAGCAGAGATGTCAGCCAGAAGTCACAGCTGGGATTACATTTACGAGCCAGATCCAAAAGCTATTTTAGACAAGCTATTGGACCGCTACGTTGAGTCTCAGGTTTATCAGGGTGTCGTAGAAAATGCTGCCAGCGAACAGGCAGCCCGGATGGTTGCTATGAAAGCCGCAACCGACAATGCCGGCAGCCTGATGGATGACTTGAAACTGGTTTACAACAAAGCCCGTCAAGCAGCAATTACGCAGGAACTGAGCGAAATCGTCGGCGGTGCCGCAGCTGTTTAACGCCCTGGTTTACAGGTTTGAGAAATTAGAGGAATTAACATGAGTCAAGGTAAGGTAGTCCAAATCATTGGCGCCGTTGTGGATATCGACTTTCCACAAGAATCGGTACCTGGGATCTATGACGCGTTAAACGTAACAAACGGCGACTTGGCTGGGTTAGTACTTGAAGTACAACAACAGCTCGGTGGCGGTACTGTTCGTACCATCGCGTTAGGTTCAACCGACGGTCTGCGTCGTGGTACTGAAGTTGCCAACACTGGCAAAGCAATTCACGTTCCGGTAGGTAAAGCTACTCTGGGCCGTATCATGAACGTTCTGGGCGAGCCAATCGACGAAGCGGGCCCAATCGGTGAAGAAGAGCGTATGCCGATTCACCGTGCAGCACCAAGCTACGAAGACCAAGCCGCTTCTAACGCCTTGTTAGAAACTGGTATCAAGGTTATCGACTTGGTTTACCCGTTCGCTAAAGGCGGTAAAGTAGGTCTGTTCGGTGGTGCCGGTGTCGGTAAAACCGTAAACATGATGGAGCTGATCCGGAACATCGCAATCGAGCACAGCGGTTACTCAGTATTCGCAGGTGTTGGTGAGCGTACTCGTGAAGGTAATGACTTCTATCACGAAATGAACGATTCAAACGTACTGGACAAAGTATCACTGGTCTACGGCCAGATGAACGAGCCGCCAGGTAACCGTTTACGTGTCGCTCTGACCGGTCTGACAATGGCTGAGAAGTTCCGTGACGAAGGTCGTGACGTCCTGTTTTTCGTAGATAACATCTACCGTTACACCTTAGCCGGTACTGAAGTATCAGCACTGTTAGGCCGTATGCCATCTGCAGTAGGTTACCAGCCAACGCTGGCCGAAGAGATGGGTGTATTGCAAGAGCGGATCACTTCAACCAAAACCGGTTCTATTACTTCAGTACAAGCGGTTTACGTTCCTGCGGATGACTTAACTGACCCATCACCAGCGACCACGTTCTCTCACTTGGACGCAACTGTTGTTCTTAGCCGTAACATCGCATCGTTAGGTATTTACCCGGCGATCGACCCACTGGATTCAACTTCTCGTCAGTTAGATCCACTGGTCATTGGTAAAGAACACTATGAAGTTGCGCGTGGCGTGCAGTCAGTACTGCAACGTTACAAAGAACTGAAAGACATCATCGCGATTTTAGGTATGGACGAACTGTCTGATGAAGACCGCACCACGGTATTCCGTGCGCGTAAAATTCAGCGTTTCTTGTCTCAGCCATTCTTCGTTGCTGAAGTATTCACTGGTTCGCCAGGTAAATACGTGCCGCTGAAAGAAACTATCCGTGGTTTCAAAGGCATTCTGGAAGGTGAGTTTGATCACATGCCAGAACAAGCCTTCTACATGGTTGGTTCTATCGACGAAGCGATCGAAAAAGCGAAGAAGCTGTAATTTTACAGCTTTAGGAGAGCGAAATGGCGATGACAGTACAGTTAGACGTAGTAAGTGCTGAAGAGAAAATTTTCTCTGGCCTTGTTGAGTCTATACAGGTGACTGGTAGCGAAGGTGAACTGGGTATTTTACCTGGTCACATTCCACTGCTGACCGGCATCAAGCCAGGTATGGTACGGATCGTAAAACAATTCGGCGAAGAGCATCTGATTTATGTGGCGGGCGGGGTACTTGAAGTACAACCTCACACTATTACAGTGCTGGCCGATGTGGCAGTCCGTGCCGAAGACCTGGACGAGCAAGCAGCGCTGGCCGCACAAAAAAGTGCGACCGAAGCAATGCAACACGCCGGCGCCGACTTCAACTACGCAGAAGCTGCGGCCCAACTGGCCGAAGCAATTGCGCAGTTGCGTCTTATCCAGAAACTGCGCAAGAAGTAATTTTTCAGTTACTTTTTAAAAGCCACCTACGGGTGGCTTTTTTGTCGCTGCGATTTAGGGTCTGTTGACCCTAGTGACTGCACAGTTAACCGGTGGCAACAAAAGTTGAATTGAGCTGAGTAGATCTCTAGAGTAGTCAACGTTATCAATGAACGGAACTTAGTATGGACGATCAACAATCTACAGACAAACAAGGTTCCACCCCGATTAACTGGGATAAATGGGTCGCGCTCGCAACCATTTTTATTGCCCTTTGCGCCTTGGGCTCCTCTTTTTGGCAGGGTTATACCTTGCAACAGCACAACAAATTGTCGATCCGTCCCTTTTTAGAATTTGAAGCCAATATTCAACCTGACACCAGTGGCAAATATGGCTTTGAATTAATGCTCAATAACAACGGCTTGGGACCTGCAGATATTCTATCGACTGAGTTTTTGGTGAATGGTAAACAGCTGAAGTCCGCACATGACATTTGGTCGACGTTGCAGATTTCGCTACCGTTACATTGTTTGGGGGCAGGCAATGTCACCAGATTTTACAAAGTGAACGACCGTCAAATGGTGATTCGAGCGATGGCAGATGAATGTTTATTATCAGCAGAAGATTACCGCA
>JAHJNE010000331.1 GCA_018820995.1 Gammaproteobacteria bacterium
CACAACAGCAATGCCGACCGAACCAGAAATTTCGATATGCGTCTGCATGACCAAAAATGGACTACAGGTTTGATTGATCATCGCTTTGGCTAATAACGATAACTTGCCATCGTCAGCGTCCGTAGGCACCAGCGCTAAAAATTCATCTCCGCCAAAACGGCATAACATCCCTTCCGCTGGCATTTGCGATAACAATCGGCTGGCTAGTTGTTGCAATACCAGATCGCCAGCTGAGTGACCTAAGGAGTCATTCACCGGTTTAAAATTGTCCAAGTCCAAAAATAACACTGCGAGGCGTAAGTCATGTGTTTGACAATGTTGGATCAGTTGTTGGTAGCTGATTTCAGCCAGGATGCGATTCGGTAATCCGGTGAGACGATCGTGATGCGCCAGTCGCTCTATTTCCTCCTGGCTATGCCGAACCCGCTCATTTTCCTGTTGCAACGAATCCATCAACTGCCGTAAATCTTTGGTCATCAGAAACACACTAAAACCGGTGATTAACAGAATGACACCAACGTAAACCACACTATGCCAGTTAACAGCCGGAATATGCGGCTGAAGTAACCCTTGCATCGTGAAATCTGCCATCAACGCACAAAAGGCGATGATAAACACCAGCAAAGATACAAAAAGTGAACGGCTACCAAATAATGCGGCGTAAATCAAAACCCCGGGATAACCAAGCACTGCGATATCCCTTAAACCACCGGCGACCCAAGCTAAACCCGACAACATCAGCACCATCGACCACAACAACAAATAGGCCGCCAACAACGGACGTTGATAAAACGCCGCCGCCCCGGCAAAGCAAAGCGCCAGAGCACCAATCAGCAGCAGAATTTTTGTAGCGCCATTGGCAAAAATCAGGGCAATTAACAGCCCCAACAACGAAACAGTAATAATTTGTAATAAACGGCGGGTTCGGAGATCCTGCAATTGCTGCAGTGCAGCCGACGATCCAGACAACGAGGATAGTTTTTCTAACATAACCTATTACTACCAATCACAAATTTCAGGCGATTTGTTAAAGATAGTCGATTGCGGCAACACAGCGGATTTTTTAACGACGATTCCAGGTTTTTATCCTGAATTTGATGAAATGAGGACAAGAACAGCCGTAAAAATGGCTCAAGTAACAGGTTTTCCAGGTGCAGATTTGGCCGCCACAGTCACGTCCGGCCAGCCGCTGAAATTCACTTTTCGGATCAGATGACAACAGCGGCGGATGCTCGTCACATCCGCATGCTGAGGGGCTCAATGCAGCAAGCTAAATACGACTAAATAAACATGGATTAGGTACAATTACACTGCACAAAAGTGTACCGCCTAAAAACAAACAACATCATTTAACGCAACAGCTGACTCAGCGCTAAGGCTTCGCCAGTGAAGCATCCCTTGCCGCTTTAAATTCTTTGCCGCTGTACCAGTTGGGCCACACTTTCGAATTTGCCAGTTCGTGACCAACCTGATAATACAGCCACAAGTCCTGTTGTGAACCGCGCAAATCCCAGGCAGGACTGAATTCATCATTTACTTTGTGGTAAAAATTGCTCGTGTAATCACGGCGCTGTGCCAGCCCCCACTCCTTGCCATGAGCAAAACTATCGACACCGCCGCGCGCATACAACATCGGTACGCCATACCGCGCTAACTGGAAATGGTCGGAGCGGTAATAAAAACCATCTTCCGGGGTAGGTTCAGGTCCAATATAACGGCCTTGCGCTTTGGCAAATTTATCCAATATCGGCTCTAATTCTGAGGCGCCATAACCAAATACCTGAACATCGCGCATCGGGCCATAGACGTTCATCACATCCATATTGATCCCCGCCACGGTTTTATTTAGCGGTAGCAATGGATTGGCTGCATACCAACGCGATCCTAACATGCCACGCTCTTCAGCAGTCACCGCAATAAAAGCGACTGAACGCTCCGGCGCCGGGCCTTGCTGAAACTTCTCAGCCAGCGCCAATAAACCGGCAATACCACCTGCATTGTCTTGTGCGCCGTTAAAAATTTTGTCGTTTTTTCGGCTAAAGTCCAGACCAAAATGATCCCAATGCGCCATGTAAAGCACTAATTCATCTGGATTTTTACTGCCTTTGATGTAACCAATGACATTGCTGGAATCAATTTCACGGATCTGGTTTTTGATGTTGATCGACGCTTTCCCAGCTAACGAAAAAGGCTGAAAATCTTTCGATAGAGCTTTGCTACGCATCGATTGCAACGTCTGGCCTGAAGCGGCAAAAATCTGGTTGGCAGATTCAGTGGTGACCCAACCTTCGACGGCAGCTTTATGTAGATTTTTATTCGGATCCGACAATTCAAACCGAATAGGACTGGTTCCGGCAACAACGTTCCAACCATAAGCCGCGGCATCAGTTTCGTGCACAATCAACGCCATCGCCGCCCCCTGGCGAGCCGCTTCTTCAAACTTATAAGTCCAACGACCGTAATAGGTCATGGCTTTTCCGGTAAATAGCTTTTCATCGCCGGTGGCAAAACCTGGATCATTGACAAACATCACCACCGTCTTGCCTTTGACATCGATATTTTTATAGTCATTCCAGCCATATTCCGGCGCGACTATGCCATAACCAACAAATACCAATTCGCTGTCTTTCACCTCAACCTGCGGCAACATCCGCGTCGACCAGGCCATCATCTCGGTTTTGTAGCCGAGGCTTTTTGGTAATTTATCACCGCTGAAGGTCAAAGCTGACACCGCCACCGGATCAATTTGTACCACGGGCACAGCCTGGCGATAACTAGTGTTGGCAAATGGCAACAATCCCAAGCGCTTAAAGTTTTGTTCGATATAGGCCACAGTGCGCTCTTCACCCACAGTCGCAGGCGCTCTGCCCTGCAGTTCATCAGAGGCGACGTCAGAAAAATATTGGCCAAAGTTGGCATTAAATTCAGTTTGTTTTAAAGGCTGTTGTGCGCTGGTTGCAAAGGTGCAGAGTGCCAGCACTAATGCGCTTGCCGGCGACAACCAGCGGCGAATGTCTGATGGATTTTTCATTGCGGATATCCGTTAATAACTCTGGCTTTGATAATACTGCTATTTTTACTGTTCCAGGTAAATTTTCGGCCAATGGCAATGGTCGATGAACCGTCTAAGTCAATAAAAGTTATGCTATTGTTAACTAATTCCATGCTGTAATAGCGAGGTCAGAACGATTGTATTTGCAGCGAAGTTACAGACAAAAG
>JAHJNE010000332.1 GCA_018820995.1 Gammaproteobacteria bacterium
CAGTTAGATGAATTGTTGGAACAGTGTAAAGAACAAAACGAAGTAAATCGGCAAAGCGTTGAACAGAGCCAGTTAATCGTCGAACGTTTTAAACATGAATTATTACAAAACCGCGGAAAGTCGGGCCTTACTTATACTGCGAAAGGTAAACCAGCTATCGATAGTATCGGCAAAGGTATTAAAGCCTGAAAATATTATCAATCATTGAATAAACGTCTCCACAATTCACCTCTACATACTCAGCAATTTAACTAATAATACTTCACCGCTTTGACTCGACGCACTGGCTGAGCATTTTGATATAAATCATATACTTGCTTGAAATCCAACTCCATTTCGGTGGCATAAAACTGTCCAACCGGATAAGTTTTTACAACTCGAGCTCCGCGAATTACGCCTTGTAGTGACGCCTTTAATTGTTCATTACCCATCGCGGCCTGGGCCATCGTCACTTTATAATCGATTTTTTGTCCGTACACTTGTTCAGCTAACTCTTTGTACGCTTCTAGTTTCGAGGCTTTCATCGCCATCAACATTTTTTGCTCATCTGTTGTCGCTTGTTGTGCAGAAACCGGTGCGTAACCAACAGCCTTTAACACAGGAAAGTGCTCGGGAGGCACTGATTCCCACTGCACTTCCTTGTCCATAAGCATGCTGCAGCCCGACAATAAAACTGAACTCAACATCATCACTATTAATTTGTTCATTATTACCTCTTGGAGAGTGGACTGCGTTATCGGAGACAGTCTTCTACTAACGATTACACTGCAGAATTCACGCCAGAATTAATTAATCAGCTGACAGGCACGTAAATTGCTTTAGCTAAGTTAAGACGATGCGGAGATTCAAAAATGCGAAAAATAGGTGGTTTAATTCTGGTGATACTCACCGGAGCGGCCGATGCACAATGGTACGAAACAACCGGCCAGGCCACTATTCGCAATGGTGATCAGGCCGCAGCACGTGCCCAAGCGACCGAAGATGCCGTGAAAAGGGCCTTATTATTTGCCGGCGTTTCGATTCGCAGCGTGCAGCAAGTTACCGACGGACTTTTGACACAAGAAAGCACACAGGTCAAAAGTTATGGTGAGATTCAGCAAGTACAATTGGTTACCGAACGAGCACACGATGGCGTGTTCGAAGTCACTATCCGCGCCGATATTTTTCAAACTGAACCTGCTTGCCCGACCCTCTCTTACAAGAAAAAAATACTGATCACACCATTTAAGATAAAACTACCGGAACAAGCTGTTGTGGGCGAATTGTTTGAACTTGGCAAAGTGAGTAGCAAGCTTTTCAGTGAAAAACTAAGTGAAATCAGCCAAAGCAGTTGGCCACAGCAACTAAGTAATCCAATTAACGGCCAAAATTTGAGCTACCAAGAACGAAGTGCAGTGCACCAGCAATACGGGGCTCGATATTTGTTATCTGCAACATTAGATGACGTTTCGTTGGGCGAAACCAATGGCACCAACTGGCATTTTTGGTCTGATGCTGACCGAGAAAGATACTTTCATCTAGATGTGGCGTTATTTGACCTGGTCGATGAACGCATGGTATTTCAACAAAAATACCAAACCTCGGCCATTTGGTCAGTTCGCAAAAGCACAAAACTTGATCCGCAATATCAGCGCTTCTGGCGTACCGATTATGGCAAAGCGGCGGAAAGAATTTTAGATGCTGCAGTCATGGACGTTGAGGAAGCTATTCGCTGTGAACCTTTGCTCGCGGACGTGAAACAGGTTCGACAAAATCAGGTATTGTTAGGGATCGGCTCGGCACATGGAGTGAAAATTGGTGATAGTTTTACCCTCATTCATCGGCGGGAACTAACCGACAATTTCGGCACTCCACAAGAGTTATTAACTGTGACGCCATTGGTGGTAAGAGTGACGCAACTAAGTCATGAAACAGCTTGGGCGCAAAGTGCCAACAATGAGTTACTGGCAAATATACAAACCGGAGATTTAGCATCAGTCACTTCAAAAGTAGAATCAGAAGAGAACGATTCAGTCTTTCCCGAAGCTCAGTAGTACTGAAAGATTGCTGAAACTTTGATGGCGGCCCCAACAGGAATCGAACCTGTAACTGCCCCTTAGGAGGGGGCCGTTATATCCATTTAACTATGGGGCCGGCAATTTCTGACCAAACTTCTTGCTTCACAATCACAGTACAATAACGTGATGACTCGCAATGCAGCCGCGGCCGTCATGCTGCTAAAATTCGATGCTGTTGTCAATCGAAGGTTTTATTTTCTACTTAAATTTCAGGGAACTGTTGGTAATGTAGACAATAGCTTGATGCTTTTGAAGGGCGCATCAAGCGATGGAATATTAAGGCTGGATCTGCTGTAACACCAGATGTGGAATAAGCGTTGAAGTTGCAGCAATCACTTTGTGCTGGCCAACGGAGACGACCCTACTGTGGATCTGTAAGCCGCGTTTTGTCGCAACCACAGTCCCAGTTAAAATGTAATCCATCCCAACATTGGCCTGTAATGATTTGATATCACGAGATAAAGCAAAATCACCACTCGGGCCTACTGTTATACCGCGTGTTAATTTATATTCGATGACATCCACACCATATTGCGGCAACAAACTAACCATGGCTTCTGCAAATTGGTTGCCTACTGCGGTACTCTGTCTCAGTGTTGGATCAAACTCCACAAAACTGGCAACCCCTACTTTCGCGCCGCGCAATGAGTCAAATGCAGCCAGTTTAAATGCAGCTTGCGCAGCATAATCCAGTAATTCTTTGCGACTATGCAGCAACTGCGGGTACGGCGAGATCTGTTGGTTTGCCATGCCCATTTGGTCAGATTCAGACGGTAGCACCCTGCGTTGCAAACGACTCGCAGCCAATTGAAAAATTGGTTTTGGCTCTTTTTCTGCTAGTAGCTGATCAAATTGCGAAGGTTCGCTGACGCTGCTCACCGGAGGCGCTTCCTGCATCGGTCTTGAATTGACCACTTCCTCGCCTGAACTCGCCACCTGCGATGATTGATCAACAGGCATAGTTTCAGCCTGCATTTCGTCGGCAATAGTTTGACCA
>JAHJNE010000029.1 GCA_018820995.1 Gammaproteobacteria bacterium
CTTTCAGTAAATAATTCTGTTCCGGCTGTTGCTGATGCACACCATAGAGCCGCTGTACCGTGCCATCTGTCATCATCTGTGCCACAGTGTTTTCTATTTTTTCTTTTAAATACAGATGCTTGCTTTTCTTGGATAGGCCGATATTGATATATCTTTTATTGGCAAATTTAAAGGTTAAATTCGCTTTTCTAAATTGATGATGCAGTTTGGGTTGATTGCGGATCACCTCTAAAGAGCTTTGCGTCGGGACAATGAGCCCATCGACCCTGCCTTTAAGCAATAATTCGAAGCCTGCGGCAATACTGTCGACTTCAAGATGATGCTGTGTCTCGTCCTTCACTAGCGCCATCAGTGTCGGGTTATAACTATAGTTACGGACAGTCACCAGAATGAGTGGCGTCAACTGACTAAGCTGATCAATAAACCGTGGATCGTCACCGCGTAAATAAAGCGTTTCCGGAATGGTTTCGTTATAGGGAAACAAATGCATTATCGCTTCCCGCTCGGGTGTATAGTTCAGATTGATCATCAAATCAGTTTCGCCTTGCTCAATCTGTCTGATACAGCGGGCAAGCGGCGTGCGGGCGCTGTATTCAATGGTAAAACCGGCGCGTTTGGCAAGTTCTTCCATCACTGCAACCGATGGGCCGGTTGGCTTATTGCGGCCATGAAATTCATGAAAACGGGGAAAATGATCAAGGCACCAATGCAACTTTGGTTTTGGAACTTCAGCCTGTGCAAAAGATCCGACAAATAATAACCACAGCCACAACCAGCTGCGGTTACTTCTTTGGTGGATCGTCCCGGTCGCAATCTCTGGTGCGGTTTGTTTCAGTGGTGGCTCCAATCTATTTTGAGTGCTGGACCTATTAGTTGGTTGACGGAACTTCCATCACACCATCAATTTCAATTTGCGAAGCACGCGGCAGGGCACTGACTTGAACAGCTGCCCGTGCCGGGTAAGGCGCACTAAAATGCCGGGCCATAATTTCATTCACAGTGGCAAATTTTGATAAATCAGTCAGAAAAATATTCACTTTGACCATATCATTTAAACTGCCACCGGCAGCCTGACAGACTGCTGTTAAGTTTTGAAAAACCTGTTCTGCCTGTTCGGCAAAATCTTCGGAAATCAATTGCATGGTGGATGGCACCAGCGGGATTTGGCCGGATAAATAAACGGTGGTGCCAATTTTAACAGCTTGACTATAAGTGCCGATGGCGGCTGGAGCTTTATCAGTACTAATGATGACTTTAGACATAAACAATTATTTCCTTCGATAAACTTTCAAAACATCCGGGGTGACCCGAATTTTGCGCATGACATTGGCAAGATGGATTCGGTCCCGCACTGATAAAGTGATTTTAATCACATAATCGCCGGTATCGCGATCGTCTGTCGCGAGATCCTGAATATTGGAATCAAGGCCAGCAATCACCGTCGTTAATTTCGCCAGCATGCCCTGTTTGTTGACAATAAAAACCCGGATGTCACAGAAAAATTGTTTGTCGCCCGTTTTATCCCAACGTACCGGGAAAAACTTACCCGGCTCTTTTTCCCAGCCCCGAATATTGCGACATTCTGTGCGGTGAATATTGAGCCCTTTCCCCGGCGAGGCGCTGGCGGCAATTACATCACCCGGAATTGGCCGGCAACATTTGGCAAAAGTGGTCAGCATCCCTTCGGAGCCGATAATAAATGCTTTTGGTTTGGCAGGCAGTGCTTCATCGGTATTGCTGTTTTCATCAAACTCGCCGAGCATCCGTCTGGCAACGGCGATGGGTAATTGGTTGCCAAGACCGATATCGATAAATAATTCGTCGAGGGTTTTTTGCTTGCTGTTTTGCAGGACCTGTTCTACCCGATCCGGCGCGATCGATTCAAAAGGAACTTCACCCAATGCCGAGGTCAGTAATCTTTTACCCAATGCAATAGCTTCGCTTTGTTCTTGTTTTTTCAAGAAGTTACGAATGCCCATTATCGCGCGGCTGGTCACGACATAGTTCAGCCAATTGGCATTTGGTTTGCCACCGGTACTGGTAATGACTTCGACGGTCTGGCCGGTTTCCAGCGGTTTACTCAATGGGTACGGTTTGCGGTCCACCCGCGCACCAACACATTTATTGCCAATATCGGTATGCACAGCATAAGCAAAGTCTACCGCCGTCGCGCCAATCGGCAATTCGACAATTTTACCTTTTGGTGTAAATACATAAAGCTCGTCCGGATAAAGCTCAGACTTCACATTTTCGACAAACTCATAGGTATTCCCCGCGCTTTGCTGAATTTCCAGCAAACTTTGCATCCAGCGTCTGGCACGAATTTGCGCGGTGCTATCACCTTGTTCACCCGGTTTTTTATATTTCCAGTGCGCAGCAATGCCATTGTCGGCCATTTCGTCCATTTCACGGGTGCGCATTTGAATTTCAACCGGGATGCCGTGTGGCCCGATCAACGATGTATGTAGCGATTGATAGCCGTTTTGCTTTGGAATAGCGATGTAATCTTTAAAGCGGATTTCGATAGGTTTATAGAGGTTGTGTACAACCCCCAAAATGCGATAACAGCTGTCGACGCTGTCTACCAGCACCCGAAAACCATAAATATCCATCACATCGTTAAACATCAGCTCTTTGCTTTTCATCTTTCGATAGATGCTATAAAGATGTTTTTCCCGACCCGACACTTCAGCGGTAATGCCGGCATGGCCTATTCTGGCTTCAATTTCGCTTTGAATTTTTTCGATGACTTCACGACGATTGCCACGGGCTTGTTTGACTGCAGTTTCCAACGCCCGATAACGCATCGGGTAGAGAGCTCGAAAACCCCAGTCTTCTAATTCGTTTTTGATGTTGTGGATACCCAGCCGATTGGCGATTGGAGCATAAAGTTCCAATGTTTCTTTGGCAATGCGGCGGCGTTTTTCAGGTTTCAGTGCGCCAATGGTGCGCATATTGTGCGTCCGATCGGCCAGTTTGATCAAAATAACCCGAATGTCCTGCGTCATCGCCATAAACATTTTTTGTAGATTGGTTACTTCAAACTCTTTGATATCTTTAAATTTTACTTTATCGAGTTTGGATACACCTTGTACAAGCTCGGCCACAGTACTTCCAAAACGCTGCTCTAAATCTTCTTTGCTGTACTCGGTGTCTTCAATGACATCGTGCAGCAATGCAGCCATCAGGGTTTCATGGTCCATCCGCATCTCAGCCAGAATGCTGGCCACAGCAACCGGATGCGTAATATAGGGTTCACCACTGGAGCGGGTTTGCGGGGCATGTGCATCCCTTGCCAGCAAATAGGCTTGCTGCACCATGGCAACCTGCTCGGCTGGTAAATATGCACTGATCTGTTGTTTCAGACCTTCAAATAAATACACTGCAATAAGCTCCACATCGGGAAGTCACACTGACGCCCGCTATCTACTTAAAATATACGTGTATTTTTGATGATTGCCAACGCTGAACAATGGCTGGTAGAAGATTAACGGTGGGACTTACTGACTGATAGACGATTAAAGCAGCTGTATTGTTAATTGAAACCTAACACAAACAGCTGCTTTAAACTTTGGACTACTGTTCTGTACCGATGATGGCTGCAACTGCTGCCATTTCAGATGCTTCCTGTTGCAGCTGATCACGACGCTCTTGCTGGTCCAGGATATTGGCGGTGATAAAACCTTTTTCGATTTCACGCAGTGCGACAACCGTGCATTTATCGTTTTCAACATCAACCATAGGCTCTTTGCCTTCAACTGACAGTTGGCGGGCACGGCGTGCTGCTACCAGGATCAGATCAAAACGGTTACCAATTTTATTTACTGCATCTTCAACTGTTACGCGAGCCATTTACCACTCCGGTATTCAAATTCTGACAAGACCGACTAGTCTACGCTATTTCGGTTAATTCGCCAACAGATCAGTCAGCAAAGCCTGTTGTCGTTGTTGCTGTTTTTGCAGTGTCAGGCGCTGACTGAGCACAACCTGCTGTAATTCGTTGAGACATTGCTGGAAATCATCGTTGACCAAGACATAGTCGTATTCAGTGACGTGACTAATTTCACTCTTGGCTTGCAGCATTCTTTTCGCAATAATTTCCTGATTATCCTGCCCGCGCTGATTGAGTCGTTTTTCCAGCTCGGCAACACTGGGCGGTAGAATGAAAATACTCAGCACCGAAGGCACCTGAGATTTGATCTGTCTGGCACCTTGCCAGTCGATATCCAGAAATACATCTCGGCCAAGCGCCAGAACTTGCTCAATTGCAGTTCGTGAAGTGCCGTAGTAATTGCCGAATACTTCCGCCCATTCTAAAAAGTTATTGTCTGCAATCAGGGCTTTAAATGCTTCAACGCTGACAAAGTGATAATGCACGCCGTCCACTTCACCGGGTCTTGGCGCGCGGGTGGTATGGGATACGCTCAGCTGCATATCCTGGTGCTGGCCCAATAACGCATGAATGAGACTAGATTTTCCTGCACCGCTGGGTGCCGACAAAATAAATAAATTGCCTGGTAAATGTTGCATAACAAAGCCTGCAAAAATACAAAGACAGAATTTTACGTCCTGTCTTCGCTTGCTGCAAACTTTTAACTCTTACTGGGCTATCAGCGATGAAGCGAACCGAGTGAAAGCACTTGTTCAGCGCTTGAGCGTAGCCTTAATCGACAACGTCAGCTGAAACACCGCCATCGGTTCATCACCATGTAATGAAGGGCAGGTGATGGTCACTGACACTGTTTTGTTGACGCGCTGGCCGGTTTGTAGTGATTCATCAAGCATTTCGTCAATTAATGCCCCATCGTTACTGCGAAACCACACTTCAGCTTCTGGACGTTTTAAAAACTGGCCCTGAACATCTTTAAAGGCAAAGTTGGCATTCACGCCGCGGGCTTTCGCTTTACTGAACACTAAAAACGCACCTGCTAAATCGGCGCCTATCGCTAACGCGCCAAAGTAAATGCTGCCCAAGTGGTTCTTCGTGCGCCAACTATGCGGCATGCTGACCGCCAATGTCGATTCAGTCATTTCGCGAATGGTCGGTGAGCAAAAGCCGATCAACGGGATGTAACGCCAGCCAAACCACCATAATTCTCTGTTTGCTTGTTTTAACTTCGACTTCATCGATGTTCCTGCAGTTTTTAGCGCTGATTTGACATGAGCTTACCACTGCTAGCGCTGGTCAGACAAGTTGACCGGTTTCTGTTGCCAATCCCGCTCAAACTGTTGCATCGCCTGCTGACGACGCGTCGCACATTCGACAATGACACTGGTGGTGCGCACCCCATAACAAAATCTGGGTTCCTGATAATATCCAAGCCAAGCTGACAATTGTTTTCCCTGATAAGGTGCCTTTACTTCAATGGTCGATGCAAAAAACGAATCTTGCACCTTACGGGCGGACTCTAATGCTAGTTCGCGTGTGATAGGTAATAGCCGACGAATTGTCGTTTTACCTTGGGTGACAACGGGTTTCTCGCAATGGTAGAAAATTTGCTTTTGCAGCCGTTGTTCATTTTCTTTGAGTTTATTGGCGTCGCGTAAGCGATAACCAGTGCGTAGTTTTGTGCGGTTTTGTTCCAGGTCTTCCTGAAGTTGCTGACATTGTTTTAGGTTGAATTGCTCTACGGCCGGCAAGTTGGCAACAAAACAAATCAGAATTACCAACACGACAAATTGCACGATAAATAAAATGAAGGAGTTACGTGTCATCACAGTTCCTTGTGACTATTTTGTTAAATTAAGGTGGTTAAAATCTAGCCAATTGCTGAGTGCTGTCCAGATAGATTTTCGGGAATTTTGCGTGAGAAAGCAGTCATCTATGTTAACTGATTGAATTGTTTTACGAAAAATATGGAAGATTTTTTGGCAAGCGGGCCAGAGAACTAAAAAAAGTCTCCGATTTTTTCTTGTTAGTTTGCAAAACAACAGTCTCAAGATGAGACGGCGATGGCTTTCTGATGGACTTGTGTTTTTAGCCACAGCAGAAGTTAACTTTCAGTTACATCTAAATGAACAACTATGCTGGCCTGTGAAGGGTGCTTTGGTTTAGTCTATAAGACAAAAGCTTTGCAAAAAGCAGTCACTTAGTCGAAGGAGATCCAGATGAAATATTCCCTGGTGGCGCTGATGTTTGGCCTGACGTTCGCGTGTCAGCCAGCAGCAGCCACAGAAAGTAGCCAAATTCAAAGTTTCACCCTTAAAAATGGGATGAAAATTCTGGTGTTGGAAGATGATTCCATCCCCAATGCCAACAGTTATATATTCTGGAAAGTGGGTTCGCGCAATGAGCGGCCGGGCATAACCGGGATTTCGCATTTTTTCGAACATATGATGTTCAACGGCGCGAAAAAGTATGGCCCGAAAATGTTTGACCGCACCATGGAAAACGCCGGTGGCGCGAACAACGCTTACACCAGTGAAGATTTAACGGTGTACACCAACTGGTTTCCATCTGCCGCGCTTGAAACCATTTTTGAATTGGAAGCAGATCGCATTGCGGACTTAGATATCAACGCCAAAATGGTCGAAAGTGAGCGTGGTGTTGTTGCGTCAGAACGCACCACTGGTCTTGAGAATTCAAATTTTCGCACTTTGCATGAGCAACTCAAAGGCATAGCGTTCCAGGCGCATCCTTACCGCTGGTCGGTGATTGGTTATGAATCAGATATCAAAGGCTGGACACTGGATGATTTAAAGCAATACCACAAGACATACTATGCGCCGAACAATGCGGTGATGGTCGTTTCTGGTGCGGTGAAATTTGCCGAAGTGAAACGTTTAGCAGAGCAATATTTCGGACCTATTCCAGCGCAGCCAGCTGCAGAGAAACTGCGCACAGTAGAACCGGAGCAGATTGGCGAGCGCCGTACATACGTGCAAAAAGCCTCCGTCAGTACACCCAATGTGATGTTGGGCCACCACGTGCCTGCCACTTCGCACCCTGATTATTACGCGCTGGATTTAATGGTGTCCATTTTAAGTGAAGGCAATAGTTCAAGGCTGTATAAAAATCTGGTTGATAAGCAAATTGCCTTGGAAGTGATGGGTTATTTACCGATGTCTTTTGATCCAAATTTGTTTTACCTGTCGGCGGTGGCCAGCCCGAAAGTGACGGCAAGCCAGCTTGAGCAGGCGTTAGTAAAAGAAATCAATAAGTTGGCTACAAACGGTGTTACTGAACAAGAGTTAGAAAAAGCCAAAAACTTCCGGCTGATGCAGTTTTATCAGGCGATGGAAACCATCAATGGCAAGTCTGACACTATCGGTACTTATGAAGTGTATTTCGGTAATTACCAGCAATTATTTGATGCACCAAAACACTATCAGAAAGTCACAGTGGATGATGTAAAACGTGTAGCCCAAACCTACCTGAAAAAATCAAATCGCTCAGTTGCCGTACTTGATGCCAAAGAGGACAAAGATCTATGAAATTCATTCTTTTAGCGGCAAGAACTGCACTTTGCTGTTTTACGGTGTTGGCGACAGCAGTGACTGCTGCTGATTTTAAATTGCCCCAATACGAAAAAGTGGTATTGGACAACGGCTTAACTTTGTATGTGTTACCTCAGCACGAAGTGCCATTGGTGACCGTTCAGGCAGTGGTAAAAGCCGGTGCTATTTACGACCACAAAGCCGGTTTATCGTACCTGACGGCACAAGGTCTGCAGCTTGGTGCTGGTGGTAAAACAAAAAGTGAAATTGAGCAAACCATTGATTTTCTAGGTGCGAGCCTGAACTCGGATTCGTCACTGGAAGGCGCGACGGTGTACGCTAATTTTATGGCCAAAGACAGTGCCACGGTATTACCACTGGTCAAAGCACTGCTGTTACAACCCTCTTTTGACCAGGCTGAATTTAAAAAGATGCAGCAACGGGAAATCGCGGCGTTAACCCAGGCCAAAGAAAGTCCGCGCCAGGTGATCAATCAATATTTCCATCGTTTGGTCTTTGGTCAGCACCCTTACGGTAAAGCACAAAATGGCAATGCTGAGTCGGTGAAGGCGATTGATGTGAAAGATTTAAAAGCCTTTCACCATAAGTTTTATCAACCGGCAAATACCGCCATTGTGGTCGCGGGTGATTTTGACGCCGCAGCGATGAAACAACAGCTAACAGCGCTGTTTGGGCAATGGCAAAATACTGCAAAGTCACCAGCATTGGATTTAGCAAACGGTTTAACAACACCGACTGAAGGGAAAGTGTTGCTGGTCAATAAAAGCGACGCGATTGAAACCACGTTTTTGATTGGTGGGCCAGGTGTTACGCAATCGAATCCGGATTATGTGGGCATCAGTGTGATTAATACGGTGCTGGGCGGGCGGTTTACGTCGTGGCTGAACGACGAGTTACGGGTGAATAGCGGCCTTACCTACGGCGCACGGTCTGGTTTTGAACGCTATTCCGCCGCCGGTTTGTTTTCAATCAGCAGTTTTACCAAAACCGACAGCACCAAAGCAGCGCTTGATTTGGCTTTAAAAACCTATCAAAAATTATGGTCACAAGGTTTAGATCAAGCCACACTCGACTCGGCAAAAGCTTATGTGAAAGGCCAGTTCCCGCCGCGGTTTGAAACCAATGCCGCTTTGGCTGGTTTATTGTCTGATATGTATCTGTATGGTTTTACAGAAGATTATATCAACAGTTTTCAAAACAAAGTTGAAAGCCTGACACTGGATGAAAGCAAAAGACTCATCAACAGCTACTTTCCAAAAGACAAGCTGCAACTGGTGCTGATTGGCAAAGCCGAAGCCATAGCGCC
>JAHJNE010000333.1 GCA_018820995.1 Gammaproteobacteria bacterium
GCAATAACGTACGTTCAGTACTACCGAGCATTGCCAGCTGTTTATCACCACCAAAACGACTACCCATGCCGGCGGCCAGTACAACTAATACTGGCAAACTAACTTTATTTGCATCTTGAAGAGTTGTTTGCGTCGTCTCTTGAATAGTGCCTGGAGTATTGCCTGAACTCATTGCGGTTTGTGTCATCCTGAATCAGAAAAGCGCACATAATACCCGCAGCAGCCATCCGCTGACTAGCCAAAAAAAAGCCCGGCTATTTACGCCAGGCTATTTTTAACGGTGATGATCGCAGTCAATCATCACTGCCCCTGATTTTTGCCACTCGCATCAAACAGTTTGGCCGCAGCAGTGCGTACTAAACTGCTACGTTTACACTTCAACGTCTTATAAAGCGGCGGTTAAAATCTGTCTTGAAACATCCAGCGTGATATCGCCGTGCTCACCCAGTTTCAACATACCGTGCTGTTCCAGTTTGGCTACCAGCGTATCAACAGCATCGGCTTGGATACCATAATCGGCCATCCGCGTCGGCACACCCATCTGCTCAAAGAAAGCACGGGTGTGTGCGATGGTTTCATCGATTAAACGCTCTTCATCACTGTGCTGCAGGTTAAACACCCGCTTGCCGTATTGAATCAGCTTTGCGCGTTTCTGCACCCGTTGTTGTTGCAACAGTGCTGGCAGCACGATGGCGAGCGTTTGTGCGTGATCAAGGCCATAGACAGCCGTCAGTTCATGACCAATCATATGTGTCGCCCAATCCTGTGGTACGCCCTGACCAATCAACCCATTGAGCGCCATCGTCGCCGCCCACATCACATTGGCACGCACATCGTAATTTTGTGGATCTTTGAGCGCCAACGGCCCTTGTTCAATCAACGTCAGCAATAAACCTTCCGCAAAGCGGTCCTGCACCGCCGCGTTTACCGGATAGGTCATGTACTGTTCCATCACATGCACAAACGCATCAACCACACCATTCGCCACTTGTTTTGGCGGCAAGCTAAACGTCACTGTTGGGTCTAACACAGCAAATTGCGGATAAACCAGTGGGCTGGCGAACGACAATTTTTCTTGAGTGCTATAGCGAGTGACGACTGAATTGCCATTGCTTTCAGTACCGGTCGCAGGCAACGTCAAGACACAACCTAACGGCATCGCTTTGGTCACCGGCGCTTTTTTCGCCAGAATATCCCACGGATCGCCGGCAAAAAGTGCCGCTGCGGCAATAAACTTGGTGCCATCGACCACACTACCACCACCAACCGGCAGTAAATAAGTGATCTGCTGTGTTTTGACAATCTCCACCGCTTTTAACAAAGTTTCAAAAGACGGGTTCGGTTCAATTCCTGAAAATTCAACCACTTCAAAACCAGACAAAGCTTGCATCACTTGCTGATACACGCCATTGTTCTTAATAGAGCCACCGCCATAGGTCAGCAGTACTTTGCTGCCAGCTGGCACTAGCTTAGACAACTGGCTGATTTGACCTTCACCAAACACAATACGGGTGGGGTTTTGATAAGAAAAATTAAACATACAGACTCCATAAACTCAGGTAACCGGGCATTTGGTTACGATGGCAGGATAACGACCGGATCAATCCGGCAGCCGACATGGCATGGATATGGCGCTGAATTACCGAAAATCAACAGCTGCCTTCACGATTTCTACTCTTTACTAAAGTAGAGTTCGCTTATGTCATAACGGAAAGTTATTTGACAGGACTTCTGGACGTCTATATATTCCGCGGCGTTATATGCGTAATCAATATGCAATGTTTAGTTGCAGTACGCATGCCGTTTTTGATGGAGTTTGGCAATGAATCTAGTCACTGAGCAGCGCGCAAAACGATCGTTATTGCCACTTCTGCTGTTTGTAGTCCTATTTTTGGGCACCGGCCTCTACCTGCAAAGTCAGGGCGTGGCTTATGCTTTTTATCAGTTACCCGGGCCGGTCGCCATTATTCCTGCACTGGTACTGGCAGTGTGGCTCAACCGGCAACCGCTTAACCAGTCAATTGATTTGATGGTCAAAGGTGCCGGCAATAGTAACGTGATCACCTGCTGTATTGTGTATTTACTAGCTGGCGCTTTTGCCGCTGTGGCGCAAGCGACCGGTGGCGTCGATGCCATGGTGAATGCCGGTTTAAGTCTGGTCAGTGCCAATTGGATCCTGCCCGGCCTGTTTGTGATTTCAGCGTTGGTCGCCACCGCCATGGGCACCTCAATGGGCACCATTGGCGCCTTAGCTCCTATTGCCGCAGGCTTGGCGACACAAGCAGGTTTAGAGCCGGCGCTGGTTGCTGGTGTACTGCTCAGCGGCGCCATGTTTGGCGACAATCTTTCTATTATCTCCGATACCACCATTGCAGCCACCCGTACTCAGGGTGCTGAAATGAAGGACAAATTCCGGGAAAACTTAAAAATAGCCGTGCCAGCCGCCGTCCTTAGCTTTGTGCTATTTGCCTTTGTCACCAAAAGTAGCGCCGACATCACGATTCAGGATTTTAACTGGAGCGGCGTCCTACCCTATGCCGCCATCTTAGTTTTGGCCGTTGCCGGTATGAATGTGTTTGCAGTGCTACTACTAGGCATTTTACTAGCGGCGTTTCAAGGCGCGGTGTTTGCCGATTATCAGCTTGCCAATCTTGGAAAGGATATCTTTAAAGGTTTTGGCAACATGCAGGAGATTTTCCTACTGACGATGTTAGTGGGCGCGCTTGGCGAATTCTTAAAAACGCAAGGTGGCCTGAACTGGATTGCCTCGCATATCAATACATTGGCAGACAAGTTAGTCCTTGCTGGCAACAAAGCGCAGCAATTGGCGATTGCCGCTTTGGTCTTTATCACCAATCTCTGTATCGCCAATAACACCGTCGCCATCGTCGTTTCAGCAGATATCAGTAAAGATCTGGCACAGCATCACAACATCAGCCCAAAACGCAGCGCTAGCTTGCTGGATATATTCGCCTGTATCAGCCAGGGTTTAGTGCCTTATGGCGCACAGGCTTTGCTACTTGGAGCGAGTTTTGGCTTGTCGCCCTGGGATGTAGTGACGCAGAGTTATTATTGTTTTATTTTGGCTTTTGTAGCACTAGCGGTTGTGGTATTTGGACGCAAATAGGCTTTTTTGATTTGGCCATCAGATTGGCGGTTTTGGCAAC
>JAHJNE010000334.1 GCA_018820995.1 Gammaproteobacteria bacterium
GATCTAAATTTCGAAACAATTCGCGCGCTTTGTCTTCATCTCCCGGATAACCGCCTTGCGTGAACAGCGCATCTGGCGCGAAAGCGATAAAGTTATCCAGCGCCACACGTCTGGTAATATCTTCAATATGCGGGTTTAAACCCCGGTTTTCATGCACCACCAACACCGTTGGTAATTTCCCTTTGGCAGCTGCAGGTTGCACTAAATAACCACGGATTTTGCCATTGCCACTTGGTGACGGAATTTCCACATATTCTGCTTTTAACCGGCTGTCATTCACCGCAATTTGTTGGGCTTGTACAAAGTTGGGGGTTAATGCTTGCAGAATACTTAATGCCGTGACTCCGGCGACGGTATATTTTGCCGCGCGGGTTAAAAATTCGCGCCGGCTAATGTCTCCATGGACATATTGATCAAATAATTTCAGTGTTTGTGGATCAAAATCTTTGCTCGTTTTCGTCGTCATCAATACACTCCTGTGAGATCCCTAGATCGGTTACGCAGTTTATACCTACGATATTGCCGGCGATCCGATCAGTTTGTTGCTTTTTTAGAAGCTTATTTAGCGATGCAGAAATCAACTTCGCTTTGATAACACAGCGGCGAATGGCTTGGCAATCTAGCTCCAGTTGACCTAAATTAATGACCGAAGTCAAAAACAACACCGTTTCCTTGTTATACCTTTTAAATATGGAGATCCCAAATGGACGAATTAACACAAAACGCTATCGACAACGCCTATCAACATAACGTGGCGAAAATGTTCGACACCCTGTTTGCCGCATACGTGGCTGCATTTGATGACCTTGATAAAAATAATGCCTTAACCAAGTTCAGCAACGGGATCGCAATCGTGCGCGAAGCCAAAGCTGCCGCAGAAGGTTCACTCTGAGCGTCAATGATCGACTTCAAGCGTATGATTAAACGGCCTTCATGGCCTTTTTTTGCGTCTATTTTAAATTTTATCAGGTTGTTAAGAATTTTTAGCTACTCCACCTCGAGAAGCAAAACTCTGAATTAACATGAAATATTCAAATATGGTTTCCTTCATCCCGCTAAATCAACATCTAACCCGCAAAAAAACACGACCTTTTAAACACATTATCGAAAAAAAATGACGCTTACTAATTGACCTATTGCCAATGACGCAATACCTTATGTAAGCGCTTTCTGAAAACGCTTTCATCAGAAGTAGCAATTTATTATAAAAAAACTCAACGACAGGGTAGCAATAATGAAAACTAAGATGCGAAACGCCATGCTATGTGCTGGCATTGCCGCGGCAGGCTTACATGGCTGCGGCGGTGGTTCAGCAACAAACTCCGATTTTACCAAAGTAGATGCCACGGCACCGGTTTCTGACTGGGCTTTAGTCTGGAGTGACGAATTTGACGGCAGCGAAATCGATTCTAAAAAATGGAACTTCGAGATTAACTGCTCTGGTGGTGGTAATAACGAGAAGCAATGTTATACCAACAGCAAGAAAAACGCCTTTATCGACCAAGGCATGTTGAATATCGTGGCATTGCCTGCTGCCGATGGCGCTGAAAAGCCTTATACCTCTGCCCGTTTGACGACTCAGAAAAAAGCCGATTTTAAATATGGCCGTTTTGAAATGCGGGCAAAATTGCCTTCAGGTCAAGGTAGCTGGCCAGCCTTTTGGATGATGCCAACCGATGCATTTTATGGCAGCTGGCCTAAATCCGGCGAAATTGACATTATGGAAGCGGTTAACTTAAAGGTGACTGATGCAGCTGGTGTCGCTGAAGCCAATGTGCATGGCACTTTACACTACGGTCGCGAATGGCCAGACAATCTGAGCAGCGGTAAAGGCTATGCGCTACCTGAAGGCAAAAGCCCTGCCGATGATTTCCATACTTATGCGCTTGAATGGCAGGAAGGGGAAATTCGTTGGTATGTCGACGGGTATTTATATGCCACTCAACGCCAATCAGAAGTGCGTTATAACGCTAAAGATCAGGCCGTTGGTCTGAAACATCGCGGTTGGTACGCTGAATATTTTGATCAAGGCAGCGGTGAAAAAGAAATTCACTGGGATGCGGCGCCATTTGATCAGAAGTTTTTTATGATTTTAAACCTGGCGGTTGGCGGTAATTGGCCGGAAAACGTCAATAACGGCGGTATTGATGCCACAGCCTTTGCCAAAGGTCAAAGCTTAACCGTCGATTATGTACGTGTTTACGAATGTAAATCTAATCCGGCAACGGGTAAAGGCTGTGAAACGGTTCGCCCGGGTTATGACAAACTAACCGACGGGTTAGTTGAAGGTAAAGCCCCAATCCCTACTCCGCCTTCAACTGGTATTCCACAGAACCTAACGATTTTTGATGGCACGCCAAACCCAAATTGGCCGGCGTGGGACTGCTGTGGCGGTTCAAACCCAGCCTTAGTGAATGACACACAACGTGGTGATGTGTATGAATTTTTAGTCGGTGCTGCGCCAACCGTCAATGGTTTTGTCACCCGTTCGGCATTTATCAAAGACCCTGCAGGAAAACCCACCCCCTTTGACGGTTCGCCAATGGTTGATACCGGTAGCGTGACTTTTGATATGCAGCTGATCTCCGCACCGAATAACTCAGCCGCAGTTTGGAAATTTAAAGTAGAAAGTAATGAAGGTTCAACCGCAGCTGAACTTGATTTAATTGAAGGCGGTCCGGCACCTGTTATTGGCCAATGGCAAAGTTATTCCTTCCCATTAAAAACCCTTGCTGCCGCCGGTCTTGATTTAGCGGCGATTGATGTGGTGATGATTTTTCCAGCCTGGGGCACCGGTGAAGGCGCGGTTTATCGCATCGACAACCTGAAGATTGGTCAAGCGAATGTCGCCAAGCCGGAGTTAGTGTTATTTAAAGACAGCATGAACGCGGATTGGCCGATGTGGGACTGCTGTGCAGGTTCTTCTCCTACTGAACAAACAGATGATGCAGAGCATGGTGTTGTTGCTGAATTCAGTATTGGTGCAACGCCAACCGTGATGGGTTTTATCACTCGTTCAGCCAATGGTGGCAGCGACAAACCTTTTGATGCAACAGCCATTCTTGATGGTGGTTTAGTGCAATTCCAGATGAAAATCGTCAACGCGCCAAGCACGCCAAATGCAGAGTGGAAATTTAAAATAGAAGCGGACGGCGGCTCTAGTGCGGTGGAACTTGATCTCACAACCAGTGTAGAAGCAGTAGCACCCAAAACCGGCCAATGGCAGACCTACACCTATAAATTATCCGATTTAGCTGCAGCAGGTCTTGATGTCAGTGCTATCGACGTCGTGATGATTTTCCCAGCATGGGGTAGCGGCGAAGGCGCGGTTTATCGTGTCGACAACGCCAGAATTTATCACCCAAGCAACGATATACCCGATGTTGATAGCCTGATTTTATTTGCCGACAAAGCCGCAGATAACTGGTCCATCTGGGATTGTTGTGGTGGTACTACACCCACTGTTGAGCAGGACGATGCCAGTCATGGTGCAACCGCCCAGTACATCATTGGTGCAGCACCAACAGTGATGGGGATCCAGGCCGGCGATAACGTGTCCTTTGACGCCAGCAATATCCTGCAAAATGGCGTCGTGCGTTTTGAGATGAAAGTCGTCACAGCACCAGACAACAGCGCTGCGGTTTGGAAATTTAAAATTGAGTCCAATAATGCCAGCTCAGCGGTTGAGCTTGACCTATCAGCAAGTCTGGAAGGCAAAACGCCGACGACCGGCCAGTGGCAAACCTACACTTTCCCGTTACAAACCCTATTTGATGCCGGCCTCGACATCAGTGCCATTGATGTGCTGATGGTATTCCCGGCCTGGGGTTCGGGTCAGGGTGCAGTGTATCGGCTGGATAACGTAGTGATTGCTAACCCATAACCGGCAGCGCCACTCGGACATTTTGTCAGAACGCAGCGGGAACTGAAGGTCGACGACAACAGAGCAGCAAACTGCAGCAGTCGCGGACGATAGAAGTAAGTTCCCTGAAAACGACAACAACATTTGCATAAACAGGTTCGACATGAAAACAATCAACAGCACCAAAAACCGTTTAGCGGTGAGTATTTCAATAATTTTAGGCGTTGGGATGGTCCCGACGGTATTTGCAGCGCAAACCGCTGACAACGCGACAGCGGCGCCAAAAGCCGAAGAAAAAATAGAAGTGATTCAGGTCAGTGGTATTCGTGGCAGTTTAATTCGTTCAATGGATTTAAAACGTGAAGCCAACGGTGTGATGGATGCCATCTCCGCTGAAGAAATGGGTAAATTCCCGGACACTAACTTAGCCGAGTCCCTGCAACGGATTACCGGTGTTTCCGTCAGCCGCGCCAATGGTGAAGGCAGTCAAATTACCGTCCGTGGTTTTGGTCCGGATTTTAACCTGATAACACTTAACGGCAGGCAAATGCCCGGGACTGGCAATAGCCGCTCTTACAATCTGGAGAATTTATCCTCAGAAGGTGTCAGCGCGTTAGAAGTGTATAAAACGGCCCGCGCTGAAAACCCAAGCGGTGGTCTAGGCGCAACGGTGAACATTGTCACTACCAAACCTTTGTCACAACCGGGTGAGCGTTATTCTCTCAGTGCCAAAGCTATCGTAGACACCTCCAATGAAATGGGCAGTGATGTCACTCCTGAAGTCGCCGCCGTCTACAGCAATACCTTTGCTGATGACAAAATTGGCGTGGCCTTTTCCATCTCGCATCAAGAACGCGATTTCCAAAAACAAACAGCCAACATTCAGGGATGGCAAGCCAATGTTGCCCTGCCCACATTAGCCGCGGATAAAGTGGTTGATGCCCGCCCAACCGATGCGTCGGGCAATAAAGTAGGTAACTACTTTTTTCCAAAAGACATGAACTACAGTATCGAAAATCTGGAACGTGAACGCAGTAACGGCCAGTTCACGTTGCAATATCAACCGATTGAAAGCCTGGTGATGACCGTCGACTATACCGCTTCACGCGCTATTACCGGCAGCGAAAGTATCGGTTGGGGCATTTGGAATGAGTTTGGCGGCAATATTAACGCATACGAACTTGACTCCCGCGGCACTGCCCTGTTTGCGGATATCAGCGGCAATGATGGATCTTTTACTGCCAACAAAGGCACCACTCAGGTTGACGCCAAGTCTGTTGGTTTAAACTTAGATTGGACCTTAAACGACGACTGGCGTTTCTCGCTGGATTATCACAATTCAAGCAACGATATTGACAATGGCGCCGACAAAGGCAGCGGTAACTCAGGCCAGGTCATTTTGGGCTCTGACAAACTACTGACAAAAATCTACGACTACCGCACTGGCGAAATCCCGCATGCCATGGTTCTATGGGCCAATGGCACTGATGAGCTGATGGCCTCTGAAATTGATTCCAACTTCAGCCAATTTACCCATTCACCAGGTGAATCGGAAATTGAACAGCTGCAATTGGATGGCACCTGGAACAATTCGGTGTTTAAAATTCCGTTGGTCAATGTCAAGTTTGGTTTGGCGATGACCGACCAGAAAATGGGAGGATATTCAGGTTGGAGTGGACTGCGCGGTGGCCCTGGCTTTAGTCCAAGTTTCACCTATATATTCCCGGACAGCATGTTCACCCGTCATACCACGGATAACTTCTTAAACGAGTTTAGTGGCGGTGGCAGCGCTCTTCGTCCACATTATTATTACACCTACGATTTTGATGAGGCCGTTGCCAGACAGATGGCTTTTTTAACTGCAGATGTGATGGGCGCCGATGTCTATCTGCCTGATGCTTATATTGATGGTATCGACAGTAGCGGTTCAGTGCGCGAAAAAACCAATAGCGCTTATCTGCAGTCGCAGTGGGAATTTCAGGCAGGCGAATTTCCAGTACAGTTAAATGTAGGTTTGCGCTACGAAGAAACCAAAGTGCCAAGTCGGGTCCGGCAAAAAGTTGAGACTCAGGTGAATTGGGACAGTCCTTCGGAGTGGATCACGCAGTATCAGCCTGGTTCAGATACATTTCTGGAGCAAACCGGCAAAAATGATTTATTGTTGCCAATGCTGGATCTGAAAGTGGAACTCACTGACGATATCGTCAGCCGTTTTTCTTGGGGTAAAACCATTACCCGCGCCCCACTTGGCTTGCTGGCCGGTGGTCGTGGTTTAAGTGGTAGTCCAAAACCTGGGTCGCGCACCGGTAGTCAGGGCAACACCGACCTGTTGCCATTTGAATCAACTAACCTCGACCTGTCGCTCGAATATTATTATGCAGAAGGTAGTTACGTTGCTTTAGGTTACTTTAGAAAAGACGTCGACAACTTCATTCAAACCACTATTACTGAAACCACAATTGAAGGTCTGCATGACATTCTGAATGGTCCACGTTACCAGCAAGCAGTTGCTGATATTACCGCCCGCGGCGAACAAGCCACCAGTACCGCAATTTTTGCGCAAATGTTGGCCAATGGCCACGGTAATGCCGACGGGAAAATTGAGCCAACAGCCCAAGACCCACTCATCGTCTGGAACATCAGTCAGCCGCAAAACACCGACAGTAAAACCGTTGATGGTTTTGAGTTTGCAGTGCAGCATTTATTCGGCGACAGCGGTTTTGGTCTGGGTGTGAATGCGACCGTGGTGCAAGGTGACGTTGAATTTGATACCGAAAGTTTGTCACAACAAGCGCCACTGACTGGATTAAGTGACTCCGCCAACTTCCAGGCTTTTTATGAGCGGGATGGCTGGTCGGCGAAAATTGCTTACGCCTGGCGTGATTCTTATCTGATTGGGGTTGGTCAGTCACAGGGTTCCTCTGATGCCCCACCCCAATTTGCCAGAACATATGGTCAGTGGGATGTCAGTGTGAATTACGCCTGGAACGATCAACTGACGGTCTTTGTGGAAGGGGTGAATCTGAACAACGAAACCGAACAAGGTTATGGTCGTTACGAAGAACAATTCTTGTTTGCCCGCCAGTACGGCCCGCGTTACACCATCGGTATGCGGTATAACTTTAAATAACATCAAATCAGACGGCTGCGATACACCATCACAGCCGTCCTCTCTGCCCTACAGCTAGCAAACCCCAATCAAATACCAAACAAACACACCGTAAACCTTAGATCAGCCAGCACTCGCTGCTTCTGCAGTGGCATATCCCGGATACCTGACTTGTGACCATAACTGCTGCGATAACTGCAGCAAACTGCCTGGTTGTTGCCAAAGACCAGCGTTCACCCAAGCCACCAACGCTGTCGCGACGTCCGGAAACTGCACAGGTAGCGCCGGTGATGTGGTGAGCCAACGGCGTATTTCACCAATGTCCAGCGTCTGCAACCGGGTCGCCAAGCTAAGCCTGGCTAGTGTTGCGGCATTATTCTGTTGTTCAAACTGTCCGGCCAAAGGTTTCACCAACAACTTTTTCCCAAGCGTTAATGCCTCTGAAGGTAACTCAAAACCGGCATTACTCATCACCCCCTGGCACCAGAACAAATCCTGCATAAAGGCTTGATGAGAGAGTGGTTTTAACAATACATTGGCTTGCAGCTCTGCTTGAAGCTGTTGCGGGTGATAGCAGATAAACTGTTGATTGGTTAATTGTTGCAACAACGCGTTAATTTGCGCCAAATCTTCAAACGGCAAGTACACCAAAATCGGGCGTGATTGATGAACCGCCCTGATATTCTGATCAACACCCAAAGGCGATTGAATATCAACCACCGGTGGCAACAATGGCTGATTAAAATGATGCCAGTGCAAACCGACTTTTACATCACTGGGGGCGAAATACCGGACAATCTGCCGGTCTAACCAACCACATTGCAGCGCTGGGAGCGGATAACAAAAACTATTTTGATGACTGATGCCAATACAAGGAACTTGTTGCCGGCGCGCGGCCCAGGCCGACACCGGCTCAAAATCATTAATCACCACATCGTAGCCGCTGACATCAAGTTCACGGATTTCCCGCAAGAAGTGCCGTGGTTTGGCTTGGACAACTGTCTGCAGCGGGTCTATTTTGCCGTGATGGCTTTGAAACGTCAGCCCTTGCCTTGTTTGATAGCTGCCGAACGCTTCCATTGAAAAGTAACGATTCGGATCACGTCCTGAAAAAAGAAAATCAACATTCATCCCTGCTTTGGTAAACGCCTGCGCCATTGCTCTGGAACGCGCGATATGACCATTGCCTGTACCCTGCACTCCGTAAAGAATTTTCAAAAAGCAACTCCAGTTAGGTGCATCGCCACTTTGGCACAAGCAATCCCAAGTACTGCACCAAGCAGTACATCCGTCATAAAATGTACACCCAGCAATATTCTCGATAAACCAATCAAACAGGCCCAACACAATGCCAACAAATAAAATGGAGGATAAAACTGACCAATCAGTGTTGCTATCAAAAATGCGGCTGCGGTATGACCGGACGGTAAACTGTATTTATCAGAAGGGGTGAACGTTAATCGTATAAGGTGGCTAAGTTCATGTGGGCGTCGTCTTTTAAAGCTGTTTTTAAATAGCCAATACAGTGGTAATTCAATAGCAAAAGCCAACAAGCCAGTTTTGCTAAACTGAGCGTCGGTTGTATCAGGGGTGGTGGTCTGCCCGAACCACCAGCCTAATGCCAGTAATAACGCATACAAATGGCCATCGCCAGTACGTGAAATACAGCGGCTGATTTTCGCCACCGGCTGACTAAATTTATGTTGTAAACACAACAGCGAAAAAGCTAAATCCAGACGCGCTAATTGTTGGAAGTTCATAAGTCCCCCGTCACTGTGGCTTAACAGCTTGGATAGTGCTGTCGTTACGAGTTAACGGTAGGGGAAAAATATGACAAAACGGTGAAACATCCACGGTGCTAAAGAAGACGACAACCTCACCTAAATTCGTCAACTATCGTCACATTTTTTTACAACACAAACACAAAAAGAATAATCTTAAGTCTAAGTTGCTGTATTTAAAGATAATATTAATTGGCGCGAATTTTGCTAAAAAATACCGGTTTTAATTAACAACAAAAGGAACGTTCTACAATGAAGTTAAAATTTTTAGCCGCAGCTGGTTTACTATTCGCAGGTAGCGTTAACGCTACTATTATCACTGTGTTCGACGGTATTCCTACGGGGACAGCATCTTTTGACAATACAGTATTAACTGCTGGCGGTACTCTGAACACTGACGTTTGGTCATCATTAGCAAGCGGCACTTCAGTAGTCCGCCCTGGTTATACGGTAACCCGCAACAACGGGAACTCTATCTCCTCAACCACCTATGGCACTATGTCTGGCCGCGTGATCGGGATTGATCCAAATGGTAGTACCAGTGGACAAAATGGTACCATCGTCAGTGGTGTTACTTTTTTGTTTGATACGGCCATCAATTCTTTTGGTGTTGAAGTTGGTGACTGGGCGACATGTTGCTTTAACCCATCGTCAGACTTATTTATTTCATTTGATGACGGTACGCCAATTCTGGTCGCTTCGGCCACTACCAGTGCCCAAGGGCGCTTCCCGAACAAAAATGGCAACAGCGTAGCTGAAATCTTTGTAGCGGCGTTTGAAGACACCGGTTTTTTCAAAAAAGTACAATTCTGGGGCAATGGCTCTGGTGAATATCTGGTGATTGGCGGCCAGGTAAAATACGGTTTGGTTGATATTGGTAGCTTACCACCATCAGGTGTATCGGCACCTGCGTCGATCGCACTGTTAGGCTTGGGTTTATTTGGTCTTGGCTTAAGACGCCGTAAAAAACAGCAATAATTGCCTGCTGGTTTTTCGATAGCCCTCTTCGGAGGGCTTTTTGTTGCCTGGTAACAAACCCTCATGACAATAATTTTTCGAAATAAGCCATATCAAGTCATTAAAACTTCAAATACCCTTCATCCTTCGGTCATGCTGCAAAGTAACACTGGCTCAACTCGCCCAAGCCAGGAAGCCTAACATGCAAAACTTTCGCGCGGTGTTTATTTCAGATGTTCATCTGGGATCCAAAGATTGTCAGGCCGGCTATTTGCTCAGCTTTTTACAGCAATGCCAAACCAGCAAAATTTATCTTTTAGGTGATATCGTCGATTTCTGGGCGATGAAAAAGCAGGTGCACTGGGGCGAGCCGGCGAACCAGTTATTAAAACTGTTACTGGAAAAAGCTGAGCAAGGTGTAGAAGTCATTTATGTGCCCGGCAACCATGACGAGGCCTTTCGCCATTATGCCGGCAAAAATTTTGGGCATATCCAGGTACAACTGCGCGCCACCCATACCACGTTGTTGGGCAAAAAATTGCTGTTAGTGCACGGCGATGAGTTTGATAAAGACGTTAATTTTGGCGCTTTACACGCCTGGTTGGGCGATAGCCTGTACGATTTATTACTGTTCCTCAACCGCTGGTATAACCGCTTTCGACGGGTATTTGGTGGCAATTATTTTAGCCTTGCCGGTTATATCAAAAGCAAAGTTCCAGGTGCCCAACAAGCGATTGGCCGCTATCGGGACGCCGTAGTTGCCAAGGCCAAACGAGCCGGTTTTGATGGTGTAGTCTGTGGTCATATTCACCATCCCGAGATCCGAATGCAAGACGGTATTATTTATTGCAACGATGGTGATTGGATTGACAACTGCACTGCGTTAACCGAGCTGTCCGACGGCTCACTGGCATTGTTTCAGTGGACTGAACAAGCGGCGCAAATTGCCAGTCTGAGTTTGCAACCAGTACCCGAACAAGCGAAGGCGGCTTAAAACCAACGCCTGAATCATCACACTGGTACCGTCGAGAAACGACATCGAAGACAAAGGCGAAAGTGATCGTGCGAGAGCAAAAAAAGCAACGTGCTTTGCTGCCTTTGCCCACAATTCGACTGTTGCAGCACGTTGTTCCCGCTAAAGACCTTTACTTTTGCCCTGCACTGCTTTTAAATCACCTGTAAATATATCCAGCACTATTGACTCATGATCCTGTACATCGCTGAAAAACCTAGTTTAGGCCGTGCTATTGCGGCCGTGTTGCCGCATCCCCAACGCAAAGCCGACGGTTGTATTTATCTGGCCAATGGCGATGTGGTCAGCTGGTGTATCGGTCATTTACTGGAGCAGGCAGAGCCAGAAAGTTACGATCCAGCCTTTAAACGCTGGCAGTTACAACACCTGCCCATTATCCCGACACAGTGGAAATTGCAAGCCCGAGCCAGCAGCAAAGCCCAGTTAACCATTTTAAAAAAATTGATTTTACAGGCTGATCAGCTGGTACATGCTGGCGATCCAGACAGGGAAGGCCAGTTGCTGGTAGACGAAGTGATCCATTGGTGTGGCGTCAAAGGTAAAAAACTCAACGCAACCCAACGTCTGTTGATTAGTGACTTAAATCCTGCTGCTGTCAGCCGTGCCCTGACCCAACTAAAATCCAATCAAGACTTTGTACCACTCTCTCCCTCGGCTTTGGCGCGCAGTCGTGCTGACTGGCTGTATGGTCTGAATATGACCCGCGCTTATACCTTGCAAGGCCAAAAAGCCGGATATCAAGGGGTGTTATCAGTCGGTCGGGTACAAACGCCGCTATTAGGTCTGGTCGCACGGCGTGATCTGGCGATTCAAAATTTTGTCAGTAAACCTTTTTATCAGGTCCTCGCCCATTTGCTGTTGTCTGAAACATCACCAGCTAACAGTGGCTTTAGCGCGAAATGGCAACCGAGCAGCGCTTGTGAGCCCTATCTGGATGAAGAAGGACGGGTTCTCAATCAGGGCCTCGCGGCGAAAGTGGCGCGAACCATCGAAGGCCAACCGGCGGAAGTAGTCAAATTAGAGCAAAAAAACAAACAACAATTTGCGCCACTGCCTTATAACTTGTCGTCGTTGCAAATTGATGCCGCCAAACGCTATGGTTTGTCGGCACAGCAGGTGTTGGACACTGCTCAGCAACTCTATGAGCGACACCAGCTCATCACCTATCCACGCTCAGACAGCCGCCATTTGCCGAAAGAACAATTACAAGCAGTTCCTGTGGTGACTAAGGCCGTGGCGGCGCATAACGAAGAATTGACCGCCATGGTGGCTGGTGCAGATTTTAGCCGGGTGAGTAAAGCCTGGGACGACACCCAGGTGCAAGCCCATCACGCGATTATTCCAACTGAAAAAGCGCTGCATGCCAGCAAACTCAGTCAACACGAGCAACATATTTATCAATTGATTGCCAGACAATATCTGCTGCAGTTTTATCCGCCCTACTGTTATGCCGAAACGGTATTAGAAGTGCGGATCTGTGGTGGTTTATTTCGGACC
>JAHJNE010000335.1 GCA_018820995.1 Gammaproteobacteria bacterium
CAAACTGAATGAGGCCGGATCTTTATATCCGGCCTTACCTTAGGTTGATTTAGTTCGATTCAAGTCGAGTTTCCTGCAGACAATTGGTGGTTAACCCGGGTAAAACCAGCCAAGCCATTGCTGGTAGACAGTAATGCCAACTAAAACATTCACCGGAAAGGTAATGCCGAGAGTGGCCAGTAGTGCCAGGCCGATATTAGCGCTCGGAATAGCAGCGCGGATTGCTGCAGGTGCGGCGATATAGGACGCACTGGCACTGAGAGTCGTCAGGATCAGTGCGCTACCAAAGGGCAGTTGCAGCAATAACGATAAACCAATACCAAGCCATGCCAGCACAAAAGGCGCAATCGCCGCGAACATTAATAAACGCCATTGCGCCAGAGGAAGCGGAGAACAGGCTCGCGCGGTACACAACCCCATTTCCAGTAAAAACAACGCCAACATCGTTTTAAAACCACCAAATAACACGGGCGCGAGGGGGGCTAAACCATCCGGACCATAAATGACGCCGATCAGGACTCCGCCCCCCAGCAATAACACGCCGCGACTGGTCAGTGACTCACGCAAAATACTTAAAGTACTACCCTCACCGCTTAGTTTCTGATGCAACCACAACATCACTACAATTGCCGGCAGTTCCAGCACTACCAAATATAAAGTGGTTTCCGGATTTAAAGCGAAGCCCTGATGCTCGACCAAAGCCAATACCACAGCAAAAGTACCGGCACTAACAGAACCATAGTGTGCCGCTACACTGACCGAGTCCGACTGTGACAAACCAACGAGTCGTTTTAGCACCGGATAACACAATAAAGGAATGAGTAACCCCAACAAGGCAATGGGGATCAGCTGCCCTAACATTTGATGGGTATATTGACCATGCAATGCCAGCCCGCCTTTAAGACCAAGCACCAGCATCAGTAAAATAGACAACGTTTCGTAAATTGACGGCGGTACTTTTAAGTCCGATTTTAACAAGCCGGCCAGCAGTCCTAGTGAGAAAAATGCAATCACAATATCTGGCATCCGCCTGCTCCTGTTTTAGATTGTTTGTGGTAAAAATTGTACGTGGATCAATATTATTGGCAGACCTGGGCGGTCACGGCTGGCGATTGTGCCAACAAATAGCTATATTGGATAATTAATTATTCAATAGCTATGTATAGATAATCATCTATGGATGTCAGACAACTCAGTTTTCGTTTATTGCAGGTTTATGTGCAGGTGGTCCGTTTAGGCTCGGTCACCGCGGCCGCCAAATTACTCCATCTGACACAACCGACCGTCTCATTACAACTCAAAAAACTAACGGAAACCGTAGGTGCGCCATTGCTGGAATATCAGGCACAACAGCTTCATCCAACCCATGTTGGACTTGAGTTGTATCAAGCGGCTTGTGATGTGCTGGGTCGGTTTGATGATTTTCAGAGTTTTCTTTGTGAAGAACGTGACGGTAATACTGGCCAAATCAGCCTTGGTATTGTCACCACGGCCAAATATGTTATTCCGCAAATATTGGGGGCGTTTTATCGCGCTTACCCCAAAATCACCGTCACGGTGAATGTCGGTAACCGCGCCCATATTTTGTCAAGATTTGAGCGGCAGCAAGATGACTTGTATTTGTTTAGTCACCCGCCTGCGGGTCACACGATGCAAGCAGCCCGCATTTTGAAAAATCCACTACAGCTTATTGCTCCGCCCGACCATTGGGCCGTCGGACAAGCGGATCTCACCTTTTCACAGGTACAGCAAGAGCGATTTTTGATCCGTGAACCAGGCTCAGCGACGCGCCTGATGTTTGAATCCTGGCTCAGTAGCCAGGGTTTTGGCCTAGTACAAACGATGCAAATTGAAAGTAATGAAGCAATCCGGCTGTCTGTCGCTGCCGGGCTGGGGCTGTCGGTCATTTCTGCACATACCCTGGGTCAGCAGCCACAACCCTGTGCGGTATTGCCGGTCGCAGGTTTTCCATTGGAAAGTCACTGGTATTTAGTTCGACGAAAAGACCGCCGGCTCGATGCTGCCGCCCGGCAACTCATCCGTTTTATTGGCGAGCATTTAGCCGATTGTGTTGACCCGAGGTGGATGGTGCCGGATCTAGCAGATTTACACCTTAAATTCGACTAAAGCACAGGCTGTAAGGTAGAGCTTGCCTTATCTGTATCATGGAGTGGCTCGATACGGTTTTGGTCAATCAATTGTTGCAGGCTTTTCACCAGCGCTGGCAACAGTTGTGGATGCCGGCTTTTTTTAGAAAAACCAAGATGCACAAAATGTTCAGTTGATGGCAATAATTCTAGCGGCGCAATGCGAAACTTCCCCTGATATCGCGGATTAGCCGCAATAATATTGATCGCTTGTTTTGGTGGTGCAATCACTGCGTCAACCCGTTTGAGTAACAGTAATCCAAAGGCATGATCAAGCGTATCGGCTTCAAGTAATTTGAGCTCCTGCTGTTGCGTGTTTTGCAGCAGTCGGGCGTTATAAACGTAGCCCCGCACCATCGCGACCTGATATTTTTTCAACTGCGCCACAGTACCAATATCACTATGATCCTGGCGCAAATACAGTACTTCAGGTTTCGCTTGTTCGTACGGCAGTAAATACATGGTAGCAGCGCGTTGTTCACTGTAATTCAGACTGGTCATCAAATCGGACTGACCGCTGGCCATCTGTTTCAGGCAGCGGGCAAACGGCGTGTTAGGACTAAAATGCAGTTTAAAACCAGCGATTGCAGCCAGTTCACGCATCATTTCTACGGTTGGCCCATAAGGCTCCCCCGTCTGTGGATAGGCGTGGCGGTTAGGGAAATCATCCAGACACCACTCTAGTACCGGTAATTCTGCACCGTGAGTCATAAAGGTACTTGCCATCAATAAAACGCCAGCACCAATACGTTTTATTCTGCGCCAACAGCAATTTGGATTTAGCCGCTGATTTCGGTTAAGCCTGCATGGTTCAGTACCATTAAATATCGTGTTGTACTTGCGGATCACCACACTGATATTAAACAAAACAACTGCAAACATGCCAATCCCGTACCACAACCCTTTTTTGCAACTTACCATGACATTGCAGGAGCTACCAGTGTAATACCTCAATAAACACCGAATCTGTTGTAGGTCTGACCATCACTGGATGCTGTGGCGGCATGGGTTAAGTACCCGACACACGTCAAATAGCAACGGCACTGATGTCAATTGTGACAAAAATGTACACTGCCCAGCTAGTCACAACAGAGCAGATAAATAATTCGATTAGACGCAGATGGCTTTAGCTGTGTCGGAAATTCAGGCACACTGCAATGAAGTTTTCTCCACCTTTTTGCAGAGTGCAGCCATGATTGATTTACGCAGTGATACCGTCACCCGACCTTCTCCCGCCATGCAACAAGCGATGCTTGCAGCGCCCGTAGGCGATGATGTATTTGGTGACGACCCAAGCATTAATCTACTGCAGCAACAAGCGTGTGAACTTCTGGGCTTTGAAGCGGCTTTATTTGCGCCCAGCGGTACCATGACCAACCTGATTGCTTTGATGAGTCATTGTCAGCGTGGCGACGAAGCGATTGTCGGCCAGAACTGGCATACCTATAAATGGGAAGGCGGAGGTATGGCGGTGCTGGGTTCTATTCAGCCGCAGCCACTGACCCATCAAGCCGATGGCTCTTTGGCCTTAACCGATATTTTGGCGGCGATTAAACCGGATGATCCGCATTTTGCCCGTACACGTTTAGTCGTGGTAGAAAACACCACCGGCGGGCAAGTCCTGTCGCTTGACTATATGCAACAAGTACAACAGCTCTGCAAAAATCAGGGGTTGGCTTGTCATATTGACGGTGCGCGTATTTTTAATGCGGCGGTGGCCATTGCCGCACAACAGAAACAAGACCCGTATCAAGTCGTGCGACAGTTAGTTGCCGGTTACGATTCAATTTCAGTGTGTTTATCCAAAGGATTAGGTGCACCGGTTGGTTCATTGCTATTAGGCTCGAACGAGTTAATCGCCAGAGCCAGGCGTATTCGAAAAATGCTCGGTGGCGGGATGCGTCAGGCTGGGGTGTTGGCTGCAGCAGGAAGTTACGCACTAAAATATAATGTGCAAAGATTGGCTGATGATCATCAGCATGCCATGTTACTGGCGAATGGTTTGCGCGCAGCGGTTGAAACGCATCAACTAGAGACGCTGTTTAGCTGTCACCAGGTGCAAACTAACATTTTGTTTTGTGATGTTGCCCCAGATTTAGCCGAGTTTTTCCTGCAACAACTGACCGAACAAGGTATTCTATGCACCGCGGGTAGTTACCAAAGCGCCGCTGGCCTGCGCCGCCGTTTAAGGTTTGTCACCCATCTGGATGTCAGCCTGACGCAAATTCAACAAGTGATTGCGGTTAGCCAGCAAATCATCAGGAATTTTACCAACATTAACACCAAACAACGCTAGTCGGTCGATTCGCTCGCCTTCGTTTTGAACTGTGCGTCGCCACACTTTTGTAATTTAAACTATGAGATCAGGCTTTTATGCTGCGTTTTTTTGAAAAGTTAACCAACCCTTTCCCTGCTGCTGAACCCCAACAACCGCCTCGCGGTTTACTGGCGTTTTGCCTGCATTACAGCAAAGGCATGGGGTGGCCACTCGTCGTGATGGCAACCTTAACGGCGCTTATCGCGATGCTGGAAGTCTCATTGTTTGGGTTTATGGGGCAATTGGTCGACTGGCTGATTGAAAAAGATCCACAAACATTATGGCAATCCGAGGGCAATACCTTATTGACGATGGGACTGCTGACTGCTGTTGGTATTCCGGCTCTGGTGCTGTTGCATGCCGCGGTGATTCACCAAACGATTTTAGGGAATTATCCAATGGCGATCCGCTGGTCGGCGCACCGCTATTTACTCAAACAAAGTATCAGTTTTTATCAAAACGATTTTGCCGGCCGCATTGCGACGAAAGTCATGCAAACATCGTTGGCGGTACGTGAAACGGCCACCAAATTACTCGATGTCATGGTCTATGTGCTGGTGTACTTCAGCACCATGCTGTATTTGATTGCC
>JAHJNE010000336.1 GCA_018820995.1 Gammaproteobacteria bacterium
AATGCCAACAGGCTCAGGGCTAAAATGCCGCAATGCAGCAGCAATTGTTGGCGCAACTTCAGTCGGCTGACACCGTGCGCATAAGCATAACCAACCAGCAATAACAGTTGGAAAAACAACATGCAGGCGGTCCAAACAGACGCCCCGCCGCCAAAATAAGGCAACAACAGGCGCGCAATCAGCGGTTGCACCTGAAACAGTAAAAAAGCACCAAGCACGATAGGCAACAAATACAACATGATGGGAATCGAGTCCTGAACCCAAAAAACCGACATTAAACGGTATTCAGCAGGGTTTTGCAATTTTGCTAGATGACGTGACAATGATCTTGTGCTCAATCCTGGTCTCAAAACCATCCAAGCCAGTAAACCGGACCGCGATTTATTTGGTAGACCGATGCATTGTTCAAAACGCTACGGCAACAACCTTTGCGCTCAACCTCAACCGCTTTGGTCGCCCCCCAAGTTGCACTGCTTTTGTGCTTTGCTGCGCAATTTGCTGGCATTCCCATATCCACTGATTTCAAAAATAAAATAATAACTTTATTTTTCAACAAATTAAAAACACATAAGGCTGGTATAGCCATTGCAGCAGATCGATGGATCATTGTCGCTTGTTTGCCATTTATCGCCGCTACACTGGCGCCGATTCAATTGAACCAGCAACAGCGACCCTGTGTGTATCAGCAAGGAGAGTCAACTATGTCTGAATTATGGCTACGCAATCATCCACAACGGGATTTACTGGAAAAAGAACTGCAACAACGTTTTTTTAAAGCGCTCACTGCGCCCTGCCGCATTTGTCATTTTATGCTGACCCTCAATGGCAGCTCCCGCAGCGCCGAGTTTCAACTGATGCAGCAACGTGCCAGGCAATACGGGGTTGAACTACAAGAAGGTGATACCGATCTGGAACTGGCATTAGGTGACATTCAACTGCGCTGGGAACGACATAGCGAGTTCTCAACCTATAGCTTTATTCACCCGCAGGCCAGTGCCAGCTTTGTTGATCCGATGCAGCTATTGCCTGATCCGAACTGGTTCAGCGAGCTACCTGGTCAGCTATTTCGGGTGGTACAACTGATTATATTACCAGCGCCTACGACCCAATCTGAGCCCCAAATCGCCGCCTTATTTGCAGCCGAGCATTGTATTTCCAGCCGGGTGGCCAATAGTCAGGCGCGGATTTGGACCGATTTTCGCAAGCACCCGGAGGGCTCCGGCCGGATGCTGGTGCAAGATGAAGGCCTGTCCCCTAGTGCGCTCGCCCGGTTAGTCCAACAGCTTTTTGATTTAGGCAATTATCGTAAACTGAGTTTGTTAGGCTGGCCACTCACGCGCCAAGCAGTGAATCAACTACATCAGCTCGAACAGCAACTGTCTGATATCACGCATCGAATTGAACAAAAACAAGGCTCAGATGAGCAGTTGTTGCAGGAAATTAGTCAGATGGCGGCGCAAACCGAACATTTAATTGCCAACAACAGCGCACGGCTCGAAGCCAGCGCCGCCTATTACCAACTGACACTGGATCGGCTCAAAGCCTTGCGGGAAAAACCTTTAGCAGGCTTGATGTCACTACAGGATTTTTCCGAACGTCGCCTGACACCGGCCTTTCGCACGGCGCAATCAGTGCTGAGCCGCCAGCGCAGTTTATCCAACCGCCTTGGACGTTCAACTGAATTATTGCGCACCCGGATTAATTTACAATTGGAACGGCAAAATACTGCTTTATTAGCGTCGATGGACAAAAGAGCCAGGCAGCAGCTTCACCTGCAAACAGCAGTTGAGCGCTTATCGACGGTGGCGATTTGTTATTACGCGGTGCAATTGCTGGATAAAGCGCTGACCTCGCTGGCCGCCTTTTACCCACCTTTGCCGCTGCACATTCTGCAGGCACTCAGCCTGCCGCTGGTGATTGTTACGACCGGTTGGGTTTGGTATCGGTTGCGAAAACCAGCACCACACTCGGCGTAAATATGGCTTAAGCATGCCTTAACTATGACTTTAATGCATAAGTAATTTCGGGCCTGAACCGGGCATCATAAAGCTTTGCTGCAGCACGGCATTTGGCATAAAGTCGGCGATGTTTAAAATTGCGAATGATCAGTCGCGTTGAGCAGTAGGAGCAAGATCAGTTCCTGCTGCTCCTGCTGCAGCGTCAATTCAGC
>JAHJNE010000337.1 GCA_018820995.1 Gammaproteobacteria bacterium
GCAATAACCTGGTTAAAGCAGTTTTTAGTTCTTGATCAGGGTGTTTTTGCTGTGTTTCTTCCAGAAAATCTGCCACATTTTGTTCTGGTGATAAGTTCACGGTGACCGGATCGCCCGGCAACCAGTACGACGAAATTTGCAGAATGGCCGGCCCGCTTAACCCGCGGTGGGTAAATAGCATATCTTCCGGAAACAACGTGCCATTGGCTTCTGCGGTAACCGGTAGTGCCACGCCGCTGATTTCTTCATACAAAGCTTTATCGTCAGGTTGCCAGGTCAGTGGCACTAAACCGGCGCGGATTGGCAATACGTTGAGACCAAATTGCTCCGCCAGTTGAAAACCAAACGCTGTCGCGCCTAAATTTGGCAGGCTCAGCCCCCCACTGGCGACGACCAAACTTGTGGTATTCCGTTGCAAGCCATTGGTTTTTAATTGATATTGGCCATCTAGGAATTCAATGTTACTGATATCTTGTTGCAGCGCAATCTGGACGCCCGCCTTGTTGCATTCCTGCTGTAACATTTCAACAATATCTTTGGCGCTGTCATCGCAAAACAGCTGACCCAAGGTTTTTTCGTGATAAGGGATCTGATACTGCTGCACTAACGCCAAAAAATCCCATTGGGTATAACGGCTCAAGGCAGATTTACAAAAGTGTTTGTTTTGCGAGAGAAAATTAGCCGGGCTGGTATACATATTAGTGAAGTTACAACGTCCTCCACCGGACATCAGGATTTTACGACCTATCCTTTTACCATTATCCAGCACCAGTGTTTTACGACCACGTTTTGCCGCTTCAATAGCACAAAATAAACCGGCAGCACCGGCCCCGATCACGATTACATCCCAAGATTGCTCTGTACTCAACGCCAACCACTCAATTCAATCACAAAGCACTATTGTCGGTGAGCTGTCCGACAAAGGCAATTCGACAGCTAAAAAAGGCTGCATTTGTCATTTGATCCGATAAAAAATGACAAACTGACGCAGTTTTAGAACTATTTTAATTACCTTTTGGAATAAGTTATATTCATAAACATCAGAATTGCAACTGTAACTATTTGTAAAACAACACAACGTTCATCGGCCTTGCCTTCAATTATTTGATCTCACTCAGCAATAATACCCAAGCAGTAAGTTTAACTATATGTGAAACAATTTACCCATTACATTAATAATTGTTAATTTAGCATACTTTACATTGCTCAAGTATTGATTAAATATTGCCCAACCTGCTGCAAAGACAAAAATAAAGCAGGATCCCATTCAGGCAAATAAACCAACATGTAGTGAGAACATCCATGTCTAAAGCTCCAATGAAACTGCATAAAATAGCTCTTTGTACCCTGTCCGTATTTTGCGTTACGGCCCAGGCCAACGATTTATTTCTGCTATCGAAAGTACCTACTTTAACGCAAGCCAATGTCGCTGCAGCTAACGAAGCGAACACCCAATTTATTGTCGAGTATAAAAATCAGGGTGGCGGTGTTGCCAATGGCAAGACAGGCGAAATGTTGTCCGCACAAAACACCGATGGCCTCGCCACTATCACCAATTTTAAGGCGCATGTCGCTCAGCAACTTTCGGCGCTGGCTGGCCATGAATTGCATTATGTCCGCCCTTCAGCTGTCGGCGGCGGCCGCCACGTAGTGCGGGCTGACCGTCGTTTATCAGAACGCGAAACCAAAGAGATGCAGGCCAACCTGGCCAAAGATCCAAACGTAGCCTCAGTAGAAGAAGACAGGATTTTACAAATTGCAGCGGTCCCGAATGACACCCAATACAACAACCAGTGGCATTATTATGAAAATACCGGCGGCCTGCGTGCACCAGCAGCTTGGGACAGCGCCACCGGCTCTGGTGTCGTTGTTGCAGTTCTGGATACCGGTTACCGGCCACATACCGATTTAAACGCCAATATCCTGCCAGGCTACGACATGATTTCCGATAGTTTTATCGGGAATGACGGCAATGGCCGTGACAATAACCCACAAGATCCAGGTGACTGGGTTGCCGTTGGCGCTTGTGGTAGTGGTGAACCAACGCAGGCACAAGACTCAAGCTGGCATGGTACCCATGTGTCCGGTACTATTGCAGCCCGCACCAACAATAACTTGGGTGTTGCTGGTGTTGCTTACAACGCCAAAGTTGTACCTGTACGTGTTTTAGGTAAATGTGGTGGTTACACTTCGGATATTGCCGATGGCATTATCTGGGCCTCAGGCGGCACTGTTTCAGGGGTTCCAGCCAACCCGAATCCAGCAAAAGTGATCAATATGAGCCTCGGCGGTGCCGGCGCTTGTGATTCAACTACTCAAGCAGCAATTAACTCTGCCCGCTCACGCGGCACTGTGATTGTGGTTGCTTCGGGCAACGACAATGCCAATGCGGCCAACTTTAACCCTGGCAATTGTGCAGGCGTGATCAACGTTGCCGCCACCAATCGTAACGGTGGCAGAGCGTATTACTCGAACTACGGCACAACGATTGATGTTGCAGCTCCAGGTGGTGCGATGAATTCCGCCAATGACAGCAACGGCATCCTTTCAACATACAATAGCGGCACTACCAGTCCTGGCACTGACAGCTATGGTTATTCACAAGGCACATCAATGGCAGCGCCTCATGTTGCCGGAGTGGCGGCGCTGATTTTGCAGAAAAAACCAACAGCAACACCGGATGAAGTAGAATCGATCTTAAAAACGACTACCCGCTCCTTCCCGGCTAGCTGTTCGAATTGTGGCACTGGTATTGTGGATGCCGCAGCTGCGGTGGCAAAAGCTGCCGGAGGTTCTGGCGGCTCGACAACGCCAGTCACCACGACGAC
>JAHJNE010000338.1 GCA_018820995.1 Gammaproteobacteria bacterium
ACAGTGCTGCTGGCAGGCCATACTTGCGACGGGTCGAGTAGCGGGTAATCAGCCTTTGCCAGCACCAATTCCAGTCTGAATCTTAACTCGCCTTGCGCTAAACGTTCGCTTAAGCGCTGCACCAGAAAGTCCTTGGCAGGCGCGGCAATTTCCGCGGCAGTTAGACCTTTGATGCCATCCAGCGGTGTCAATTGCCACCGTACTGCCTGCGTTTTACCGCTCGCGTCTTTTAGGTAAAAACTATGCAAACCAAAATAACCCGTTGTGCCATAGCTGCTTGGTGGGGCGGTTTTGGCCAGGTAGTCCGCTTGGTGTTGGGTATCCGGGTTCGCCTTACGGTAAGCGGCAATTTTTGCTGGATCTGGTTTGCCGGTGGCTGCATCCGGAATGGAGGCTTGCAATAAACCTAAAAAACTATCCGGGTCTTTCGCGCCAAACATTGGCGTTGATAACAGGGCAAAATGTTGTAATTCACCATTACTGAGCTTTATTTGTGCAGCAAAACCTCGTGGGCTGCGGCTATTGTCCGCGGCATTTGGGTTACCGCCGGCCATTGAAAACCGGCCGGTCAAAGGATACACCTCACCGCTGAATAATGGCGAGTTGCTATAAGCGGCCAGCGCTTTTTCGCCTTGGAACTCGCCACTAAAACAGACACCTTTGGCGTGCCCTTTGCGCTCGCCATGGTGCTCTCCAAAAATTTTTGCAAAGGTAGTGATAAATTGATCCGGTGTTGCCGCGCTGGCTGCTGTGCTGAGTAATGACATAGATAACAAGGTGGTTGTGAATACAGTTTTCATGTTCAGTTCCGAAGTGTCCTGAGAAGTTGGCGGCATCTTCAGTGTTGCGAGCGCCGCAGCAAATTGCTGTGTACCATTGTGATGAATGTTTGCAGCAGACTATCGCAGTGTAATACCGGCCAAATCGCCGTTTTATTACAGGCATTGCGATGAGATAACAAAATAGCCGGTCAAGTGCGGAATTTTTAATTTTCACCCTTGAATCATGCACGTGAACGCCACTTGTTAGGGACATCACGCCCCCATGCAATTACTACCTTTCTCGCGCCTTTATGATGGTGCGGTTGTAGGGCGGCGACACCGTCTGTGTCAGTCTGGCGCTTCATGCGCATCGTCCGTAGTTGGTGTTCAGATCAGGCAATCAATCTAAAACACCGCAGACCTAGCCGAATGTGCAAATTTAGGCACTGGACGGGCTCATCGCTTTCATGGAACACCATTGCTAGTTCTGATAGTCTTTTGCACGGCGCTCGATCAAATAGCATAAAAACCAGATGCGCCTTCAGCTTTGTACAAAGCCCTGCATACCATGCAGTTGCCGCAGCACTGGCTGATAAAAAAATGAAGCAATGCAATAAAGCAAACTATCAAATCAACATGGAGCAAAATATGAAATCTATGCTTTGGCTGACCAGCGTATTGCTGTCGGCGACTCTTTCGGCTAGCCCCGATTTACTGGCGGCAACAGCGGCTAATACAAAGCCTGTAAAGGCAATTCCAGCAGTCACGAATGCCAGTACGGCCAAAGGTCAGTTGGTGATTGTGGGTGGGGCGCTCAGTAGCAGCAATCAGCAGGTGTACCAGAAATTTATCGAACTGGCCGGTGGCGCGGATCATGCCAGAATTGCCGTAGTGCCGGTCGCGAGTGGCCAGCCTGTGAAGTATTTTCGCCAGTTCCAGGCAGATTTACAGCGTTATGGGGTTACACCACAGCGGGTGGTGCTGCTGCCTATTGCGGTAAAAGACGACAAACTGACCGCAGATGTTGATGAAAGCAAGTGGCAGCAAGGTGGTCAGAATGTGGAACTGGCAGCGGACTTGCAAAAATTTAGCGGCATTTGGTTTTTAGGCGGTGATCAAACTTATATCACCAGTACCCTGCAACCTGACGGGCAACCGGGCGTGGTGTTGCAGGCCATCTGGCAACGTTATCAACAAGGGGCAGTACTGGGTGGCACTAGTGCCGGCGCCGCTATCATGAGCGAAGTGATGATTGCCGGTGGCGATTCCTGGGGGGCGCTAACCGGTAGCGCTGGCAGCGTGTACCAAGGGCTGGCGGATCAGGAGCAAGGACCTTTGCAAATTCAACATGGGATTGGT
>JAHJNE010000339.1 GCA_018820995.1 Gammaproteobacteria bacterium
AAGCGCTGGTGAAAGCATGAGTGATTTGGCGCAAGATCTACTGGCGGCTGGTGTTGTAGGCGTGAATCTGGAAGATACACAGGACGGCAATATGCTCGACGTTGTTCGCGGCGCACAACGCATACAACAATTGCGCGCAGCCTGCAATGCATTGGACTACCCGTTATTTATTAATGCCCGGATGGATGTTTTGCTTCGCGGCGGGAGCAAGGATGCCGACAGCTTAATCAGCCGAGCTCAAGCCTATATTGCTGCGGGTGCAGACGGAGTTTTTATTCCCGGTTTAATCGATTTGGCACTGTGCCAGCAAGTCGCCCACGCCATCGACGCTCCGCTAAGCGTGATGGCATTATCGGGAGCGCCGAGCGCCCGGGAAATCTTCGCCACTGGTGTCAAACGTTATAGCGCAGGGTCCTTCATGGCAGAATCTGCATACGGCCATGTATTGGCTCAGATGCAAATATTTCAGCAAACCGGTTTTTTGCAATCTGCAGTGAGTCATTTGAGTTATGGCGAGATGAACCAGTTGATAAGCTGATTGGCTCTCTTGGCTCGTCACTTTCTGTGCGTTTCGATCACTAATCCGATCGGCTTAAGCGGCACGGGTAACAGCAACGCAGACACACCGTAAATACGTCCCTGTAGGCTCGATTGCGGCATCCATGCCGCAAACGGTCTGCTTTTGCTGTCACCCGGCCGCTTCAGTAACTTTTAGTGACTGGTCCGGTATTGCACTATCACAAAGTCACTCTCCGAAGTTTATAAACTTATTATGCCGTTGAATCTATTAGCGAAAACAGTTAGTTTGAAATTGCGATGCACGTAAGAGATAAAACTTAAGGGTTGAACAACACTGTGAGAAGGCAATAAGAATTGAAACTTGTGCTCTTACCCGGTATGGATGGAACCGGAATATTGTTTAAAGAACTCTTGGCAAATATTCAGGGTGTGGATGTATTGGTTTTATCGTTACCGATGGAAGGCTCGCAAGATTATCAATCTCTTGCGGGAAACATATTACAACGGCTTCCGGATAAAGATTTCATTCTCGTTGCTGAATCATTCTCTGGAGGTATTGCGGCGATCCTGTCACAGATAAAAATCCCGCATTTAAAAGGCTTAATTCTTGTGGCGTCTTTTTTATCGGGTCCCAGAAAGACAGTGGCATACTTAGCTTCGTTTTTACCACTGCGTTTATTAGCACATCTGCCTTTCTCAAACGTTGTTTACAGGAGCTTCTTTCTCGGGAAAAATGCTGGATTTAAAGAAATCGAATTGTTCAAGAAAGCTATAGATGAAGTTCCAACCTGTACTCTTAAATTACGGCTGAAAGTTATCGCGCAAGCAACATATGATGGATTTACGTCTAACCTTCCCGTTGTATATATCGGCGCTACGCAGGATATGTTGGTTCCGTCAGGAAAAAGGTTTGAGTTCGTAAAAGCCTATAAAGATATTACGTTTTCTGAACTGGATGGTCCTCATTTCATTCTCCAGGCTAACCCCAAAGAAAGTGCGGCAGCGCTCATAAGCGCAATAAACCTTTTATCAAACAAAGGCCGCGGAACTGTCAACGCGCCACAGCTGTGAGCAATAGTCCGCAGGCAGCAAGTACTTCTCTAGACAATCAACGCAAACCTCAACCAACAACCGGCAACTGCGCAGTGAGCATTCAAGAGTGAGCGCGGGAGGCGCGAACGGGCGAACGTAGTAGTTGCCGGAGGTTGGTTGTTGGCACCACCCATTACACATGCCATAACCAAAGTTGCTGAAAATAAAGTTATTCTCATAAAAAAGGGCTGATAAATCATCAGCCCTTTTTCGTTTCACCGGATAAAAGCATAAACCCCTTATCCGCGATGGTGTCTGCTAGTTACCCATCAACCCGCTCAAACACAGTAGCAATGCCCTGGCCTAAACCGATACACATGGTGGCTAAACCGTATTTGCCGCCTTTGCTTTCCATTACGTTTAATAACGTGGTGGAAATGCGTGAACCGGAGCAACCCAGCGGGTGACCGAGCGCAATGGCGCCACCGTTCAGGTTAACCTTGGTTTCTTTCACTTCAAGTAAACCTAAGTCTTTCATCACCGGCAGTGCTTGCGCAGCAAAAGCTTCGTTCAGTTCAAAGAAGTCGATTTGACCAATGTCTAAACCAGCGGCTTTTAACGCTTTTTTCGACGCTGGTACCGGGCCGTAACCCATAATCGACGGGTCGCAACCTGCTACACCCATGCCAATGACGCGGGCGCGGATTTTTAAGCCTAACGCGCGGGCTTTGTCTTCGCTCATCACTAACATGGCTGAAGCACCATCGGATAACGCCGAAGAAGTACCGGCAGTTACAGTACCGTTGGCTGGATCAAATACCGGACGCAGCGCACCTAACGACTCAACTGTGGTTTCCGGACGAATGACTTCGTCGGTATCAAACAGCTTCAGTACGCCGTCCGCGTCATGGCCTAAACAAGGCAGAATTTCGTTTTTAAAACGGCCTTCTAACGTCGCTTCATGCGCTAAACGATGTGAACGGGCGCCAAATTCGTCCTGGTCCTGGCGGCTAATGCCATGCATTTTACCCAACAATTCAGCGGTTAAGCCCATCATGCCAGCGGCTTTGGCCACTGAAACACCGAGGCCTGGGTGGAAATCGACACCGTGGGTCATTGGCACGTGGCCCATATGCTCCACACCACCGATTAAATACACTTCACCCATGCCCATGGCGATCGAGCGCACCGCATCATGTAGCGCTTGCATTGATGAACCGCACAGACGGTTCACCGTCACCGCAGGCACAGAGTGTGGAATACCGGCTAACAGCGCGGCATTACGCGCCACGTTAAAACCTTGCTCCAGCGTTTGTTGCACACAACCCCAAATCACGTCGTCAATCTCGCTTGGATCAAGACCTGGGTTGCGTTCTAAAATGCCGCTCATCACATAAGCAGACAGTTGTTCAGCACGGACATTACGGAAAATCCCGGCTTTGGAGCGACCCATTGGGGTCCGGATGCAGTCGACAATCACAGCTTGTTTCATGGTAATTCTCCGCAATTAAACCGGGTAAAACACCTGGCCGTTGGCAGCCATGGCGCGGGTTTTGTCAGTCACCTGGTAGATTTCACCCAAGTGTGCATATTGGTCAGCTAACGCGACAAAGTTGGCCAGGCCAATGGTGTCGGCGTAACGCAACGGACCACCGCGGAACGGAGGGAAACCTAAACCGTAAATTAAGCCCATATCGGCTTCTGCCGCAGAGGCAACGATGCCTTCTTCTAAACAACGAATCGCTTCGTTAATCATTGGCACCATACAACGGGCGATAATTTCATCGGCTGAGAAATCTTTTGCAGGCGCAGCAACGCCGGCCAGCAATGCAGCGCTTGCCGCATCCAAATCTTTCTTCGGCTTGCCTTTGGCGTCTTTGCTATAAGCATAAAAACCAACGCCATTTTTCTGACCAAACCGCTGCGCGTTATACATAGCGCTGACTGGATCGTTATCAACTTTGGCCATGCGGGTTGGGAAACCTGCGGCCATCACGTCGGTACAATGATGCGCGGTGTCTAAACCCACCACGTCCAGCAAATAGGCCGGGCCCATTGGCCAACCGAATTGTTTTTCCATCACTTTGTCGACTTTGGAGAAATCAGCGCCATCCAGCACTAATTTGCTAAAACCAGCAAAATACGGGAACAACACGCGGTTGACGTAAAAACCAGGGCAGTCGTTCACCACAATTGGTGATTTACCCATTTTCGCAGCGTATGCAACTACTGCAGCGATGGTTTCATCGGAGGTATCTTTACCGCGGATAATCTCTACCAACGGCATCTGATGCACCGGGTTAAAGAAGTGCATGCCACAGAAGCGGCTTGGATCTTCTAAATTGGCGGCTAAGGCATCAATGGAAATGGTCGAGGTATTCGAAGTGATGATGGCGTCTGGGCCCACTACAGTCTCGATTTCTTTCAGCACAGCGCCTTTGATTTTCGGGTTCTCAACAACAGCTTCCACCACAATATCCACGCCTTTGACGGTTTCGTTGGAAAGTGTTGGTGTAATAGAGGCAATCACTTTGGCCATGCCAGCAGCGTCAAGACGCTTACGCTCAACCAATTTGCCCAGCAATTTAATCGCTTCGCCCATGCCCAGTTGTAGTGCTTTGTCAGCGATGTCTTTCATCACCACAGGCACGCCTTTGGAAGCAGACTGATAAGCAATACCGCCGCCCATAATGCCAGCGCCTAGCACGGCGGCTTTATTGATGGCTTTTTTCGCCAGTTTACCGGCTTGCTTGGCTTTGCCTTTGATCAGCTGATCGTTCAGGAATAAACCAATCTGTGCTGTCGCAGCATCAGTTTTTGCTAGTTTGGCAAAACCAGCGTTTTCCAGCGCAACAGCGCCAGCACGGTCTAAACGTGCCGCTTTTTCAATGGTTTCGACCGCTAACCTCGGCGCTGGATAATGTTTACCAGCGTTGGCAAACACCATGCCTTTAGCGGTGTTGAAGCTCATGGTGGCTTCAATTTTGTTCAGTAATAACGGTGATAACTTG
>JAHJNE010000340.1 GCA_018820995.1 Gammaproteobacteria bacterium
ACTCAGGATAATGGTGACCTTTTCGACCATCAGGAACCTCTATTTCATGAAGATTACCCAAAATACTGTGGTGCAACTGCACTATCAACTGAGTGATGAAAACGGCTTGTTGGAAAGCTCTGCGCAAAGCGAGCCTTTGTTTTATCTGCACGGTCATCAGAATATGTTACCGGCCATTGAAGCCGCACTTTCTGACAAAACCGTTGGCGATAAGCTGGACCTGGTGTTAACGCCGGAACAAGCTTATGGTGAGCGCCGTGATGACGCAGTACAAAGCGTGATGGTAAAACATCTGCAAGGCGCCAAAAAATGGAAAGCCGGCATGAGCGCCGTGATTGAAACCGAGCAAGGCCCGCGTCAGGTCACTATCATCAAAATGGGTATGTTTAAAGCAGATGTTGATACCAATCACCCATTGGCTGGCAAAACGCTGACCTTCAATTTTGAAGTGCTGGATGTTCGTGCCGCCTCGGATGACGAAATTGCCCATGGCCACGCGCATGGCATCGGCGGTCATCATCACCACTAAGCGACTGCAGCAAACACCGGAGCCTGAATCGAACATTCTGCGCTTCGGTGCATTTTTAGTCCCCCATGCTTTCATAAAATTCAGCTGCAAAGGCCTGCTAAACCAGTTAAAATCAGCAACTGAGCCAGCCGCCACCCTAAATGGAAATTACGTTGCCTACGCCCCCGTCAGTTGAAAACATGCAGTTTGATAATTACCGCGAATCTTCTACTCACAATACCTACCCCAGTGAGCCGGAGCCAACTGCCCGTCAACCGAAAAAACCACGTCGTAGTCTTATCCCCTGGCTGTTATTGTTACTCATGATTGCGGGCGCTGTGCTGGTTGCTTTTGAGATGCACACCGCCACTTACAGTGCCAAACCGATCAGCGATTACGCCAAAACCCTGACCTATCAATTGCAATCAGGTCAGGCGAAAAATATCGTGTACCCGCAAGCAGGCCCATTTGATGAACGGCATGGCTACAGCAAACTGCCACAGTTGTTATCACGCTTACAGGAACGTAACTTTCGGATTGTAGCGCAAACTGAATTTTCGCCCGCGCTGCAACAGTACGCCGCACAAGGTTTATTTCCCCCCTATCGAGAGAAAGTGCAGTCGGGGTTGTTTTTAGCCGATTGTCGCAACGAAACCTTATTTGATTTTAATTACCCGCAGCGTGTGTACCGCGACCCGCACGACATTCCGCTGGTGGTCGCACACAGTTTATTGTTTATTGAAAACCGTAATTTATTGACGATCCCGCCAATGGCTAACCCGGTGATGGACTGGCCACGTTTTATCATGGCGGCCGCCAGTCAGGTCGGTAAAGTGTTATCGGTTGGCGGTCAGTCGGCTGGTGGTAGTACCTTAGCCACTCAAATTGAAAAATTCCGCCATTCGCCGCAAGGCTTAACCCGCAGCTTTAAAGACAAAGCGGTGCAGATTATCTCCGGCACCATCCGCGTTTATTCGCATGGCCCAAACACTATGGGCATGCGCACCCGGATTGTGCAGGATTATCTCAACACAGTGCCGTTATCATCAGCACCCGGTCATGGCGAAGTGCATGGCGTTGGTGATGCGTTATACGCTTGGTTTGGCAGCGATTTTGATAAAGCCAATCAGCTGTTAAAAAATCCAGCACAACCGGACACCGCCGCAGAGCGCGCCTTGTATTTCCGCCAAATTGTCTCGTTAATGATTGCACAGCGCCGACCTTCTTATTATTTACTGCAAGGCCATGACGATTTGGAAGAATTAACCGACAGCCACATTCGCTTACTGGCGAACGCCGGTATTGTCGATGCGCCGCTGCGCGATTTAGCCCTGTCACAAAAGCTGACCTTTGTCCGCGCTAAACCTAATTTGTCACAAGCCGAACAAGATGCCCGTAAAGGCATCAATGCCGCACGTTTGCGTTTGGGGAATTTGTTAAATCAACCGATGTACGACTTAGATCGACTTGATTTAAACGCCCACAGTGCCTTACATGGCGACTTACAACAAAAAGTCAGTGCATATCTGCGCAGCCTGGCGAATCCGACAATCGCTGCCAAACACGACTTAATCGGCCCACGGTTATTAAGTGCCAACGGCACCGCTGAAGTGCTGTATAGCTTCACCCTGTTTGAAAAAACCGCCGATGGCAACCGGGTGCGGGTGCAAACCGATAGTACCGACCAACCTTTTGATTTAAATGAACATAGTAAGCTAGAGCTAGGGTCAACCGCTAAGCTTCGGGTGCTGGCCACTTATCTGGAAATTATCGCCGAGCTACATCAAAGCTTTGCCGATGAATTACCGGTGAACCTGCTCAATCTGGAAATAGCGCCACAAGACCATATTACGCGCTGGGCGTCACAATACATGGCGCAAACCGCCGATCGCAGTCTAACCGCCATGTTAGAAGCCGCCTTGCAACGCACCTATTCGGCGTCACCAGCCGAGCGTTTTTTCACCGGTGGTGGTTTGCAGGTGTTTAATAACTTCGATAAAAAAGAAGACGGCAAAGTGCCGACGGTGGCTGAATCATTACAGCAATCGCACAACTTGCCTTTTATCCGATTAATGCGCGATATCGTCGCTTATTCCAGTAGTTATCAAACGCTTGGCAGTAGCTCGTTGTTATTGCGCAGTGACAAAGATCCAAAACGTGAAGAGTATTTACGCCGGTTTATCGACAAAGAAGGCACCGAATTTTTACGTAAATTCTGGCGTAAATATCAGAAAAAACCGGCCGACGAGCGGTTGGAAGTATTTTTTGATGGTTTAAAACAAACCCCGGACCGGCTGGCTGCAGTGCACCGTTATTTATTGCCGGAGTCCGATTTTGCGCTGTTTAGCCGCTTTTTAACCGACAAACTGCCGGATGAAGATCTCAGCCCGAAAAAACTGGATGAGCTGTATAACAAATATGGTCCGGGTAAATTTAGCCTGCCGGATCAAGGTTATATTGCCAAAGTGCACCCGCTGGAATTGTGGTTGTTAAGTTATATCAACAAAAACCCGGAAGCTAGCTTCAACGATGCGGTGGCACAAAGCAGCGAGCAACGCCAGCAAGTGTATCGTTGGTTGTTTAAAACCAGCAATCGCAGTGCCCGTGATAACCGCATCCGCATTATGCTGGAAGTAGAAGCTTTCCTCGATATTCATCAGCGCTGGGCCAAACTGGGTTACGCCTTTGATCACTTGGTGCCTTCGTTAGGCACCGCTCTGGGTAGCTCCGGCGACCGTCCGGCAGCGCTGGCTGAACTGATGGGCATTATTCAGAACGACGGCATCAAACTGCCAACCATTCGCATCGATAGCCTGCATTTTGCCGCAAAAACGCCGTATGAAACCATGCTGCAATATAACGCCAGCGCCGGCGAGCGGGTGATGCGACCAGAAGTGGCGCGGGCATTAAAGAAAACCCTGGGTCAGGTGGCTGAACTTGGCACCGCCCGTCGTTTGAACGGTAGTTTTATCAAGGCTGATGGCACGGCACTAAAAATTGGCGCAAAAACCGGCACCGGTGACAACCGGGTCGCAACCCTGGTCGTGCGTGGCAAAGTGATGGCGTCCACAGTGAACAACCGCACCGCCACCTTAGTGTTCTATTTGGGTGATAACTACTTTGGCACCCTGACCGCCTTTGTTCCTGGCAAAGGTGCCGAAGATTTCAGCTTCACCTCTGCCCTGCCGCTGCAAGTCTTAAAAGGCATGGCACCGTTGATTCGGCCTTATGTGGTGAAAGACACGCCGATGTGTGCAGTAAAATAATAGCAGGGCCTGGCGCTGTGCCAGGCCCTGCTTTGCGACAAAAGATCCGTGAAGTATTAAAACAAAAAGTCAGTTACAGCAATGAAGTGTGGCTTGTTTCATCGCGCTTGTTAAATAACTTATATTTAACAACTACCATAAAACAACTTTCGTTGACTGGCTTTTATGAAATCACTTTTGATAAGTAGTTTTTATTAAGCACCTTTTAATAAAAAGGCTTGTTAACTTTTTGACTGACGGCTCACCCAGTGTCTTCGTTTATAACCGTACTTCTCGCTTCGACCACCCCAACATTTACGACATCCCCTTAGAAATCAAGTGATATCAAAGTTGCAAAAGCTTGTTCACGCGCAAATAACATCAAGTTTTATCGACAAGTAGGTCATTCGCCCCCCTTTTTCCCCTTTTCAAACCAAGCTGGTTCGGTTAGGCTTGACCTGCTGTTTTTTTCTTAACAAAGCATTGATGTTACTCTCGTTCAATGCGTAAAATTCAACAGTAAATCAACGGTTCAACTTACCCAATTTTGAGGATAGTTATGTCACTTATTCACGTTATCGAGCAGCTAGGCGCCAATTCAGCATTACAACAGTTAAATCAGGCACAACTGACAGCTATGTTTAGTGACGC
>JAHJNE010000341.1 GCA_018820995.1 Gammaproteobacteria bacterium
AGACTCATATTGACGACTTTCGCGCCAGCGTCTTTGCAAGATTGAATACCCTGGACCAGATCCGAAGCAAAGGTCCAATTCCCGGCATCATTGAAAATTTTGACGATGTGAACACCTGCTTTTGCTGAAGGCAACACGCCAATGACCCCAGAGTTATTATTTAAGGCCAACATAGTGCCCGCAACATGGGTGCCATGACCATTACCGTCACTGTTCCAGCTACCGTGACCTGAAAAGGCAAAGCCGCTGACACCGGTATTTGGTAAATCCGAATGACTGAGAGTGTAACCGGTATCGATGATACAGACTTTCATGTTGGTGGCGTTGGCGTCGCTGACTTGGTCAGCCTGCACCATGGTAATGCCGTATGGCGTTGATTGGGCTTTGATTGTTGGGACGTCTAAAATAAAACGTTTTGGATCTTCTTCGACATAAAGCACAGATGGATCGTTTTTAAACTGGGCGAGTTGTTTTGGCGTTAATTCAACCACACTGGCATTGAGTTGTCCCAAATGCATAATTGCGTCAACATTGTGTTTGCGCAATACACTGTTGGCTTTTTGCTCTGAAAACACCACGTTGTTGTCATCAGATGCTTGCTGAATTGAGGAAACGCTTTCACCTTGTGTTGCCATCAAACTATCATTTTTGTATTTCACGATATAACGAGTTGTCGAATCGTCCGACAACACAATCGGTAATGCCTGATCGTCGTATTGCGCCGTCATTGCTTCGGCGACAGCGATTGAAGTGGTACTTAAAGTAAAGACTGCAGTTACGCCAAGCATGGCAAGTTTTGTAGAGTTTTTCATTATATTTACCTTGGATTATTGAAGGGGTCCCTGCTGGTTTTTTTGCATCCTGCGGCGCCAAACTTAGTCTTTGGGATGTCAAAAACTTCATATTGTTGTGATAAAGAGCTTATAAATTTCTTTATTAACAACTTTTCTGTGCCATTCAATTTCAGATATTTTCGCCGCACTCACATTTAGGTTTTTCCTGCGTTGAGACCTATCGCTCGATTTATGTTTGTTATCACTTCTGGTTATAGGATGTACCTTATTTCGCTATAAAAATGCCATCGCCGGAACCTTTGGTGGCATTGTTCAATCCGTGGCCTTTCCATTTAGGATTTGAATTTCTCTGAGTATGTGATGGCCACGCTAAATGCGTGTACTTACGGAACGACAATCAACTGTCCGCGGCTCTGTAACGGACAGATGGACTGTCCGCGGACAGTTTTATTCACGATCGTTAATTTTTAAGTTGTTTAAAAACAGTATCTTAAGTTTATTTTGACGATGGCATGCCCTGTGCAATAACAAGCTGTCACGTTAGAAGGAAAAGTTGATGATCCAAGGTACCGAACAACAAGATATCGCCATTCAGGCCAATGCCAAACGCAAACCGGTCGGCAAAATGCTGGCAATCGCAGTCGTGCTGTTATTGCTGTGGCTTGGCTGGCAACAGCTGTTTTCAGCAGGCGCTTCTGCTTCGTTAGTGATCCCACGCCAACAAGTACAAATTGGCACTGTCAGCCGTGGCGATTTTGTCCGGGATTTAGCGGTGCAGGGAAAAGTTGTCGCTGCGAACGCCCCAACATTATTTAGCCAGCAAGCAGGGCAAATACGGTTATTAAAACAACCGGGTGAACCGGTAACATTGGGCGATTTACTGGCCGTCATCGACAGCCCGACGCTGGAGAATGAAGTTAAACAACAACAAGCGCTGCTTGCCAGTATGTCTTCCGATGTTGAACGCTCTACGTTGCAGGCACGTGAGCAACAACTGGATATGGAACAAGTACAAAACACCGCAAAAATTAATCTGTTGGCGGCAAAACGCGAACTTGCACGGGCGAAACAATCACTTGAACTTGGGGTGTTGCGACAACTCGATCTGGATATCGCCAATGACAAAATGACCCAGTCGGAGCTGGAGTTCGAGCATGCCAAACGCAAAGTCGCTCTGGCGCTGGACAAACTGCAATTTGAACAAAAGTCCGGGCTACAGGCATTGGAGCGTCAGCAACTGGTGGTGGCCGAATTAAATCGTAAACTGGCAGCTTTGCAAATTAAAGCGCCGGTCACCGGACAGGTAGGGAACTGGTTGGTTGAACAGCAAAACCATGTGCTGGAAGGGCAGGGGTTGTTAACTGTCATCGATTTAAGTCAATACGAAGCAGAACTCAGCATTCCTGAAAATTATGCGGCGGAGCTCGCGACGGGCCTGACGGTTGAAGTCAGTCTCAATGGTCAGTTATTGCAAGGTCAGCTGAGTCATGTGGCGCCGGAAGTAAAAGACGGCAGTGTCAGCGCCAGAGTTCGTTTCCAACAACAAGACGCTGCCAGTTTACGCCAAAATCAACGTTTATCCGGCCGGATTATTTTCGAAGAAAAAACCAATGTTTTAAAAGTGGCTCGAGGAGACTTCATCAGCTCAGGCGGCGGTCGTCAGGCTTATCTGCTAGTTGACAATGTTGCGACAAAAACGCCCATCGAATTAGGTGCCTTATCGGTGCAATGGGTTGAAGTGCGGGCGGGCGTTAAAGAAGGTGACCAACTGGTGATTTCAAATCTGAGCGAATTTAAAGATCAAGCGCAAGTACGACTGAATTAACAACTGATGCCAGCGCGCTGGCAGTCACTCAAATCAATGGCTGACGTCGGTTGATGCAGCCTTAGACAACGTACAAAAAAGGATTAGGTTCATGATTCAATTAAAAAATTTAAGCAAAATATTCCGTACTGAACTCATTGAAACTCACGCCTTGCGTGGGATTGAGTTGCAAGTCAATGAAGGCGAGTTTGTGGCATTAACCGGCCCATCAGGATCAGGTAAATCGACGTTATTGAATGTGCTTGGCACCCTAGAACATTTTGACGAAGGGGATTATCTGCTCGATGGCCAATCGGTCAAAGGCCTCAGTGATAGTGCATTATCGAAGCTGCGTAATGAAAAAATTGGTTTTATCTTTCAGGGGTTTAACCTGATTAAAGATTACAGTCTGCAAGATAATATCGAATTACCGCTGCGTTATCGCGGCATTTCTGCCAGTGAGCGTAAACGTCGCGCTGAACAAGCTTTGGAACTGGTGGGGTTGGCGGCAAGGCGTGATTATCACCCGTCGCAGCTCTCTGGTGGTCAACAGCAACGGGTGGCGATTGCCCGTGCCATAGCCGGTCAGCCCCGTATTTTGCTGGCGGATGAGCCAACCGGTAACCTGGATTCGTTGATGGCGCGTCAAGTGATGGAATTACTGGAAAAAATCAACCAGGACGGTTGTACCATTTTAATGGTTACACACGACCCGGATCAGGCACGTCGTGCTGGTCGCCAGGTGCAGATTGTTGACGGTCAATTGAGTGACGCCGCCATGTACGATCCACTTGCCGTGAAAATGGCCTAAGGGGACGATGATGGAACAATTTCTGTACTACCTGAAAGTTAGCTGGACCAGTATCAAGCGGGCACCGCTGCCTTATGCGCTGACTATTTTTATCTTAAGCTTGGGGCTTGGGGTGTTTTTTGCGAATGCCACTTTTTATTACCAGCTGAACTCGGATCCACTGCCGCATAAAAGCGATAAATTGTTTTTCCCGATGACGCTGATGGTGCCTTGGGAGTGCACAGACTGCAAACCACCGCGGGTATTGAGCTATACCAATGTGCAAAAGCTCAGTCAGACCGACATCCCAACAGCCAAAGCTGCTATGTATAGTGCCGACGGTTATTTAAGATTGGATAACCAACAAGCACCTACGCCAGTTAGTATCCGTATTACGCAGCGGGACTTCTTCAAAATGTTTGATGTACCCTTGTTACATGGCAGTATCTGGAGTGATGATAAAGCCCACCAGGAATTAATTTTCTCCAAAGCAACAGCCAATAAAATGTTTGGCCGCACCGATGTGGTGGGCGAGAAAATCATGTTGGATGACCGCTACTTTACAGTGATCGGTGTACTTGATGACTGGCAAATGTTGCCTCGCCTTTATGATGCTAATAACCAAGGTCATTTGGAGGACGCGGATCAGGTGTATATGCCGCTGGAGATTGGCTACGACTTCAATTACATGTCCAATCGGCAATCGCAAACCTTTGACGATACTGATTTTCGTCAACTGGCAACACAAGGGCGAACCGGAGCATTAAACCAACTGCAATTTTGGGTGCAACTGGATACCGAAGCGCAACAACAGGCGTACCGGCAGTTTATGAGTAACTTAGTTGCCGATGAAAAACAAGCGGGTCGCCA
>JAHJNE010000030.1 GCA_018820995.1 Gammaproteobacteria bacterium
CGAAGGCCAGCCGGTGGTGCATTTGCAACACGGTATTGGACGTTATCAGGGCTTGCAGGTACTGGATGCCGCCGGCATTACTGCTGAGTTTGTCACTATTGAATATGCCGGTGGCAGCAAGCTTTATGTGCCGGTGTCGTCTTTACATTTACTCAGCCGTTATTCTGGCGCCGATCAAGATCATGCGCCGCTCCATAAATTAGGTAACGACACTTGGGAAAAAGCACGGCGTAAAGCTGCGGAAAAAGTTCGCGATGTGGCGGCAGAGTTGCTGGACGTTTACGCCATGCGCGCCGCGCAGAAAGGCTATGGCTTTAAAGTGAATCAGGAAAACTACTTAAAGTTTGCCGATGGTTTTCCATTTGAAGAAACTGCCGATCAGCAAGACGCCATTGCCGCTGTGCTTAATGATATGCAAACACCACAAGCGATGGACCGTTTGGTTTGTGGTGACGTTGGTTTTGGTAAAACTGAAGTGGCGATGCGCGGGGCTTTTGTTGCGGTTGACGATGGTCATCAGGTCGCCATTCTGGTGCCAACCACCTTATTGGCGCAGCAACATTTTGAAAACTTCCGAGACCGTTTTGCCAATTGGGCGGTACGGGTCGAAGTGCTGTCGCGTTTTATCAGCCCAAAAGAGCAAAAAGCTATTCTGGCCGATGTTGAAGCCGGCAAAGTCGATATTCTGATCGGCACTCATAAATTGCTGCAGGATGATATTAAATTCCGTGAATTGGGCTTGTTAATTGTCGATGAAGAGCACCGTTTTGGTGTGCGGCAAAAAGAGAAAATCAAAGCACTTCGCGCCAATATCGACATTCTGACGCTCACCGCTACCCCAATTCCTCGCACCCTGAACATGTCGTTGTCCGGCATGCGCGATTTATCCATTATCGCCACGCCACCGGCAAAACGTTTGGCGGTGAAAACCTTTGTCCGCGAATACGAAACTGGTCTGATCCGCGAAGCGGTGTTGCGGGAAATTATGCGCGGTGGCCAGGTCTATTATTTACACAATGATGTGGCCAGTATCGAAAAAACCGCTGCCGATTTAGCAGAACTGTTGCCTGAAGCGATGATCGGTATTGCCCATGGTCAGATGCCAGAACGCGAACTGGAACGGGTGATGGCATATTTTTATCACCAACGGTTTAGCGTATTACTTTGCTCGACCATTATCGAAACGGGCATCGATGTGCCCACCGCCAATACCATTATTATTCAGCGGGCAGATAATTTCGGTCTGGCACAGTTGCACCAATTACGCGGTCGGGTTGGTCGTTCGCACCATCAGGCCTATGCCTATTTACTGACACCGCCACCTAAACGTTTGACCAGTGATGCACAAAAGCGCTTGGAAGCGATTTCAGCACTGGAAGATTTAGGCGCCGGTTTTGCGCTGGCCAGTCACGATTTAGAAATTCGCGGCGCCGGTGAGTTATTGGGCGATGATCAAAGCGGCCAAATTGAATCCATTGGTTTTACCTTGTACATGGAAATGCTTGAAGAAGCAGTCAAGGCATTAAAAGAAGGTCGCGAGCCCAGTCTGGATGCGATGCTGAGTCAGCAATCCGAACTTGATTTAAAAATACCGGCCCTGCTGCCCGACAGCTATATTCCAGATGTTGGCCTGCGCTTGTCGTTTTACAAACGCCTCGCCAGCAGCAAGGACAGCCACGATCTCGATGAAATTCAGGTCGAACTGATTGACCGGTTTGGTTTACTGCCGGATGCGGCGAAAAATCTGGTGGCGATTACCGGTTTTAAACATCAGGCACAACATTTAGGGATCAGGCGCTTAGAGGCCAATACCAAAGGTGGCACTATCGAATTTGCGGAGCGGACTTTGGTGCAGCCGGGTTATATTATTAAACTGATCCAAACCCAATCAAGAATTTACAAATTAGAAGGTGGCAATAAACTGAAATTTTCAATTGCGACCAATACCAGTGCTGAACGAATGGAACTGGTCAAATCAATGCTGGCTGATATGCTGGCCAATGGTGCGGAACGCCTGACACGATGAAGATGATGACATTTTTAAAACGCCAAAACATACCATCAAACCAACAACCATTGTTAACAGGTCTGGCTCGGTCTGTTGTTGCCTATTTATGTTTAGCGCCGACATTGTTTGTACCGGTAACAATGGCACAAAGCATTGAAAGGTCGTGGTTTGAAATAGAATTGTTGGCTTTTAGTCGCGATAATAACCAAC
>JAHJNE010000342.1 GCA_018820995.1 Gammaproteobacteria bacterium
CGAAATGGACTGGACCAACAAGAACATCCACCCGTCGAAAGTCGTTCAGGTTGGCGACGAAGTGGAAGTCATGGTTCTGGACATCGACGAAGAGCGTCGTCGTATCTCCCTGGGTATCAAGCAGTGCAAAACCAACCCATGGGAAGACTTCTCCGGCCAGTTCAACAAGGGTGACAAGATCTCCGGCACCATCAAGTCGATCACCGATTTCGGTATCTTCATTGGTCTGGACGGCGGCATCGACGGCCTGGTTCACCTGTCCGACATCTCCTGGAACGAAGTGGGCGAAGAAGCCGTACGTCGTTTCAAGAAGGGCGACGAGCTGGAAACCGTCATCCTGTCGGTCGACCCAGAGCGCGAGCGCATCTCCCTGGGCATCAAGCAACTGGAAGAAGATCCGTTCTCCGACTACGTTGCAGTCAACGACAAAGGCACTATCGTTCGCGGTACTGTGAAAGAAGTTGACGCCAAGGGCGCTGTAATCACCCTGGCCGACGGCATCGAAGCCACTCTGAAAGCCTCCGAAATCAGCCGTGACCGCGTTGAAGACGCGCGCAACGTTCTGAAAGAAGGCGAAGAAGTCGAAGCCAAGATCATCAGCGTTGACCGCAAGAGCCGCGTAATCAGCCTGTCGATCAAGTCGAAGGACGTAGAAGACGAGAAAGAAGCTATCCAGACCCTGCGCAGCAAGGCTGATAGCACTGAAAGCACCGGCCCGACCACCATTGGTGATCTGATCCGTGCTCAGATGGAAAACCAGAACTAAGTTCGGGTAATCCAGAAAAAGGGCGACTTCGGTCGCCCTTTTTTGTGCCTGTGATTTGTCGTGCTGGGCACACACTACTCTGTAGGAGCCGCGACCCGCGGCGAATGGTGGCCGTTACCCAGTCTCACAGGTCGTCCACAAACCTTCGTGCCGGGGCGGCTCTCCTACGGGATCGCGGGGTCTTCGCGCTTTTTGTAGGAGTCGCGCCCCGCGGCGAATGGTGGCCGTTACCCAGTCTCACAGGTCGTCCACAAACCTTCGCACCGGGGCGGCGCTCCTACGGGCGCGGTGTCTTCGCGCTTTTGTAGGAGTCGCGCCCCGCGACGAATGGTGGCCGTACCGCAGTCTCATAGGCTGTCATCGGGTGCCCTCATAACCACACAGCATCCCAGTGCGGATAATCTCCTATACGACTTACCAGGCCGGCTCGTAACGGGTTCGCCACGATATAACGCGCTAAGTCTTGTATATCTTCTTCTTGGCGCAGGGCGTGGTCATAAAAACCTCTTTGCCATAAAGGTCGTCCCAAGCGTTTGGCTGACAGAGATTTGATCCTACCAACCAGTCGCGACAGCGATTCATCCTGGAGTTGCAGAAGCCAATGCAGGTGGTCGGGCATCACCACATAGCACAAGGTGCTGTGAGAACCCAAAAGCGCGTCTCTACGAATCGTTTGAATTAGCATCCTGGCAGTCGAGAAGTCGGCAAAGGCGGGGTGTCGGTCTTTAGTGACAGTAGTCACCATGTAAATTTGCCCCGTGCTGGACCAGCGACCCTTGCGAAGCCTGTGTGCTGCATATTGCTTATCTGTCATCGGAGTCCGTTCCTTGCAGTGTTTTATCAATACAGTGCGGTGGTGGGCGTGAAGATAAAGCTTCGCGCCGGGGCGACGCTCCTACTCTGCGGCGCACACACTACCCTGTAGGAGCCGCGCCCCGCGGCGAATAGCGGCCATCTAGCTGTATTGCAGACCGCCCAAAAAGCTTCGCGCCGGGGCGACGCTCCTACTCTGCGGCACGCACGCTACCTTGTAGGAGCCGCGCCCCGCGGCGAATAGCGGCCATGCAGCGGTATTGTAGGCAAGACCAAAAGCTTTGCGCCGGAGCGGTACTCCTTCGGGGTATCACCTCAGGCTTCCTTTAATCCGATTCTGCAATTTCCAACGGACGCTCGCCTAAACAACTATTTCAGACAATGGCTTACGTGAAGAAAACCACGTCCATGCCATCTGCGCCACAAATTGCAAGCGTAATGTTTTTTAGGCTGTTCAAAAGCTGATCAGCATGCTAAAACCGTTCTATCGAGTGATCTAGCCGCTTGAAATAGAAGGGAAAACCATGACCAAGTCGGAGTTGATCGAGAGGATCGTTACCCATCAAGGGCAGCTTTCCAACAAGGATGTCGAGTTGGCCATCAAAACCATGCTCGAACAAATGTCGCAGGCGCTAGCCACCGGTGACCGCATCGAGATCCGTGGCTTTGGTAGCTTCTCCCTGCATTATCGTGCGCCTCGCGTTGGCCGTAACCCGAAAACCGGTCAGTCCGTTACCTTGGACGGCAAATTCGTGCCTCATTTCAAACCGGGCAAAGAGTTACGTGATCGGGTGAATGAGGACGAGTAGCACCTTTAGCTCGTCTGCTACCAACCTTGTTCGGCTGTCGCTTTTGAGTTTCAGTCCATCTATGTTTGCAGAGATTTCAAGCCGGCTAGGTCGGGCTTGAGTGTTTCATTACGTGATCGTTCTCACGTTAAACATGCTCGATTTCCCTTGAAACCTGACAGCATTGTCGGTTTCCCCGATGCGAAAAAGCCATTAGAATGCTAGCCACCTAAAATGGTGCTGATCTCTTCCTGGCTGGATTCAAAGCCGCCTCGGCACCGCTTCGCGCAATGGACGCCCCACTCAACCTACCTAGGGTGGCGTGCTTGGATTAGCAGGCTCATCGTGTATCCCCACATCCTTCACCATGGCGCCGTCGACGGCGTAACAGGGTCATGCCATCAGCTCGTCATTAATGAGCAGCAGAGCCTGCTAATCGACTGTGGTGTATTCCAAGGTAGCGAGGCCTCGTGCTCGCGAGCGGCCGACCAAGGTTGCCAGACGATTGACTTCCCGCTGGCCGGCATCTTGGCGCTAGTCGCTACTCACGTGCATATCGATCATGTAGGGCGCATCCCTTACCTGCTGGCCGCAGGTTTTGATGGCCCCATTCTTTGCAGTGAGCCATCAGCAAAGCTGCTACCCATCGTGTTGGAAGATGCGTTCAAACTCGGCGTCAGCCGGGATCAAAATGCAGTCGAACGCTACCTGAGCCTTATCCAGCAACGCATCATTGCGCTGCCTTACAACACCTGGTTTACCTTGCGTGATGATGAGCTCTCGCTGTGCCGCATTCGGTTACAGCGTGCAGGGCATATTCTCGGCTCGGCTTACGTTGAAGTTGATTTAACGCAGCGCTCCACCGGGCAACGTCAACGCATCGTGTTTTCGGGCGACCTGGGCGCCCCGCATGCGCCCATCCTGCCAGCGCCCAAAGCGCCCTATAAAGCTGACGTCCTGGTTATTGAAAGTACGTATGGCGACCGTCTGCATGAGAGCCGACGTAACCGTCGCGCGCGACTGGAGCAGGTACTCGAGCAGGCTTTAGCCGATCACGGGACTGTCCTCATACCGGCCTTTAGCATTGGCCGAACCCAAGAGCTGCTCTATGAGTTGGAAGACATCCTACACCGCAAAAAAACCGGTGAAGGCGGGGCCCGTGCCGCCGCCAAAGGCCGAGATCGGCAGGTTGACTGGAACAACCTGCCAATTATTCTCGATTCGCCGCTGGCCAGCCGTTTTACCCAGGTCTATCGGGAACTTGAGCCCTTCTGGGATGCCGAAGCGCTGGCGCGTTTAAAAACCGGTCGAAAGCCATTGTCGTTCGACAACCTGCTCACCGTGGACAGCCATAGCGCGCACCAAGCAATGGTCAACCGGTTGGTGAGCACCGCCCAACCCGCCATTGTCATTGCGGGTAATGGCATGTGCTCCAGCGGACGCATTCTCAACTACTTAAAAGCCATGCTAGACGACCGCCGGCACAACGTGCTGTTCGTCGGTTACCAAGCTAAAGGCACGATTGGTGCTGCAATCCAGCGTCACGGCCCTTCGGGCGGTTACGTGGATATCGACGGGCAGCGTTACGGCATCAAAGCGTTGGTCCATACGCTGGGTGGCTATTCCGCCCATGCAGATCAGCGCGGTTTGCTCGCCTTTGTAAAAGGCATGCGCAAGTGGCCTTCGCACATACGCATCGTGCATGGCGATACAGAAGCCAAAGCCAGTTTGGCACGCGAGCTGCAATCGCTTTACCAACACACCGGGCGGCGGTTGCAACTGGAGATTCCCGGCACGCACCCATAGATAGACAGAAGGTCGTGACCCGCAGCAGTTGCTGTGAGTCCGACCTAGCGGTGGTGGCGGTGCCTGCCTGGCCCGCTCTGCCGGGCAATATGCCAATGCGCCAGAGCACGTCGCCGCGGCTGAACACCTACGTAGCATCAACTGAGTATGGAGCCACCGTGTACCAGAACGCCCAACCACCTCGTGACGACAAAGCGGACGAAATCGACCTGCTTGCCCTTTTTCAGAGCCTTTGGGCACAAAAGTACTTGATCGTCGCCATCACCTGCGTGGTAGCGCTCTGTGCCGGAGGGTATGCATTCAATGTCACTCCTACGTACCAAGTTCAAAGCATGTTGCGCCCCGCGCCCCTCAAAGACCTTGATGAACTCAACAGCACGGGCGTTTACAGCCTGACTCCAGAAGAGGCACTGAGTCGTGTGGGGGCTGCACTCGACTCTTATGGTACGCGCTCTCAGTTTTTTCAGAGTAATCGTGAATTATTTTCGCCGTTGCAGAGCGCTGGAAGAAGTCTAGAACAAGCTTTCGAAGACTTTAATGCTGAGAGATTCACGCTCATACAGCCAGACCCAAAGAAAACAGACAACCTCTCGCCTTTCGTTGGTCTGCGCCTTCAATACCCGGACACAATCGATGGTGTAGCCATCCTCAACGGCATTGTTAAACAGGCCATCATCGATGAACGCCAGCGCGTCGCCCTGGATATGGAAGGGGTTATCCAGAACCGTCTGAATAAAATCGAACGGCAAATGAGCGCTGCGCGCGCCAGTTATGAAGCAAAAAAAGAAACACGTATCGCCAAGCTGGGTGAAGAAGACGCACTGCAGCGCGCCATCCTGCAGGACGAACTCAAGGCATTACGCGTGGAGTTGCGTACCCGCAGGCTCAACCGCATCACTCAACTGAACGAAGCCATTGGCATTGCTCGGGCATTGGGTATCACTAAACCCACTAACCCCACCTCTATGGGTGACAGTGCCGGGGCAGGGCAGGGCAACGTCTTCCGTACCGAGGTCATTAGCCAGCAGTTCCCATTGCACTTTATGGGCAGCGATGCATTGGAAGCAGAGCGTGACGCCCTGCTAAAGCGTCGGTCAGATGACCACACCGAGCCGCAAATCGCCAAGATTCAGAACAAGCTGCAAATGCTCGAAAACAACCGTCAGATCGAGCTGATTAACAGTCGCCAAAACGAAGACCTCTTCCTCGCCAAACTGGCTGAAATGCGCGAAGAAGCCGCTCGCTTGAAAAGTATCAACCTACAGTTAAGCGAGCTGAACCTGGTGCGTATTGACCAGCCGGCAATCCAACCGCTCAAGCCGATCAAGCCGAAGAAAATGCTGATTGTTGCGGTCGGTATTGTGCTGGGCGGCATGCTCGGTGTGTTTATCGCGCTGATTCGCGCGCTGGTACGCCAGCGTCCCCGGCCTGAGTAACGCAAAACCGCTCAGCCCCACACGACTATTTGGCAGCGTGCGCATCCCGCGCGCTGTGTTTGTAAATGGAATCACTGCATGACATCGCTTACCTGTTTCAAGGCTTATGACATCCGCGGGCAATTAGGTGCCGAGCTCAATGAGGACATTGCTTACCGCATTGGCCGTGCCTATGCACAGTTTCTCCAAGCACGGCGCGTTGTCATCGGAGGCGATATGCGCCTCTCGACCGCCGGGTTGAAGCGCGCGCTGGCCAACGGGCTGATGGACAGCGGTTGCGATGTAGTCGACCTCGGTATGACTGGTACGGAAGAGGTGTATTTCGCCGCGTTCCACCTGGATGTGGACGGTGGCATTGAGGTCACTGCAAGCCACAACCCCATCGACTTCAACGGGATGAAACTTGTTCGCCGTGGTGCGGTGCCTATCAGTGGCGACACAGGCCTGAACGATATTCGGCAGCTGGCCGAGGCTAATTGCTTCGCGCCCGCCGCGCGTGTAGGTCAACTCAGCGAGCAGAGCTGCCTGAATGCCTATATTGAGCACCTGTTGGGCTACGTAAATGTGAAGGCGCTCCGCCCCATGAAACTGGTGGTTAACGCAGGCAATGGCGCAGCCGGGCATGTGATTGATGCGCTGGAGGCCCGCTTCCAGGCAATGGGCGCTCAGGTGAGCTTTATAAAGGTGCATCACAACGCCGACGGCACCTTCCCCAACGGCATTCCCAACCCTATTTTGTTGGCCAACCGAGCAGCTACGGCAGACGCTGTAAAAGCCCATGGCGCGGACATGGGGATTGCCTGGGACGGTGACTTTGATCGCTGCTTTCTGTTCGATGAGCGCGGTGAGTTTATTGAGGGCTATTACATCGTCGGCTTACTCGCTGAAGCGTTTCTCAAGAAAGAGCCCGGCGCTAAGATCATCCACGACCCCCGTTTAACCTGGAACACCATTGATATTTGCGTGCGCAATGCCGGCCACGCGATACAAAGCAAGACCGGCCATGCGTTTATCAAAGAGCGTATGCGCAAAGAAAACGCTATTTATGGTGGGGAAATGAGTGCCCACCACTACTTCCGCGACTTTGCTTACTGCGACAGCGGCATGATTCCCTGGCTGTTGGTAGCCGAGTTGATGAGCCGCCAGGGGGAAAAACTCTCAGCGTTAGTCGGCGAGCGTATGGCTGCTTACCCCTGCAGTGGCGAAATCAATTACACCGTGAAAAACAGCGCCGAAGTGATTCAGGCCGTACGTGAACACTACGCATCACAAAATCCTCGCGTGGATACCATTGATGGTATCAGCCTGGAGTTTGCTGAGTGGCGCATGAGCTTGCGCGCATCGAATACAGAACCATTGTTACGCCTGAATATTGAAGCTAAAGAATGCCCTAATCTAATATCAGAAAATTTAAGTATGATCGAAATGATCATTGAAAAAACAAACGACTAGGTCAACGTTTTTGCAGAAATTTAAAATTTCATAAAATAGAGCAAAAGTTTTGCAGATACTGAAGTCGTTAATTAAAAATCCAAAGATCCAGCGATACGTGTTTAATTCGTCGTGGATGTTGGCAGAGCAGCTGTTGCGCATACTGACAGGTGTGTTTGTAGGTATATATATCGCTCGTTATTTAGGGCCCGAGCAGTTTGGCGTATTGAGTTATGTGTTAGCGATATCTGCGTTTGTTCTTGCAATCGCGCGACTGGGTATGGACGCGGTTTTGGTCAGAGAGTTGGTTGAGGCTCCTGATCAAAGAGAAATTTTAGTCGGGACTGCATTTTGGTTGATGCTCAGTTCGGCGGCTGTTTGTTACGCAGTTGTCGGTGCTGCAGTGTATTTTTTAGCTGAAGCGCAGATGATAAAGTTATACATACTGATTGTTTCAGCCAGTGCATTTTTTACATCATTCATGGTTGTCGATTATCACTTCCAGTCCGAGCTTAACTCCAAGTATTCAGCAATTTGTAAGGCGTGTACGCTGGCCGTAATGTCTATTGCCAAAATTATCTTGATAGTATTAGGTGTGGATCTGACATGGTTTGTGATCGCTGCATTAATGGATCACATTATCTTGGCACTATTTATGTTTTTTGCAGTGCGCAAGCTGGGAAGCTTAGCTTTCATAAAAAGCTTTAGCGGGCAGCATGCGATTGCGATGTTGCACAGTGCTTGGCCTATGGTGCTTACAGCTGTTGCTGCTCTTATTTATATGCGTATTGATCAAGTGATGATACGCAATATGCTTGGGTTCTATGAGGCGGGGCTATACTCGGCCGCTGTAAAAATATATGAGTCTTGGATAGTGTTGCCATTTATTATCACCACATCATTGCTGCCCGCCATCGTAAAGCTGAAACAAGGCAATGATTATGAATACCGCCGTCGCATGAGTCAGTTATTGAGTATTTTGATTTGGGGGAGTGTTTTTGCGGCGGTAGTTGTGTTTTTTGTGGGTGAACATCTGATGGTGTTAGCCTTTGGTGATGCCTATAAAGATTCTGCAGCGGTTTTAAGTATCGTGATGTGGACCGCTGTATTTGCATCGATCGGGTCACTGTCTGCCAGGTACTTCAACGCAGAGCGAATGGAAAAGAAAATAGCGCTGCGTACGGCCTTGGCAGCCATGCTCAACGTGGGGCTGAATTTAATCCTTATCCCCATGTATGGAATTAAAGGAGCAGCCATTGCTACCTTGTTTTGTACATTCTTTGCGAATTACTTAATGGACTGGTTCGACAAGGACCTCCGTATTTTATTAGAAATAAAGCATCGCGCGCTGTTTAGTCGCGGCATTTGGGTGGAGAAAAAATGAAGAATCATCCTATATTACTGCTGGATTGTACGCTGCGTGATGGCGGGTATTACAATAGCTGGGATTTCTCTAGAGACTTAATAGATAAATACCTAAACGCTATGCACGCTGCTGGTGTTGATATTGTAGAGCTGGGCCTTCGCTCTTTAAAAAATGAAGGCTTTAAAGGTGCCTGTGCATTTACAACGGATGGTTTTATTCGCAGTTTAGATGTCCCACAGGATATGAAAGTTAGCGTCATGGTTAACGCCGTGGAGCTACTTTCTGAAAGCGGAACGTTGGAAACCTGCCTTGAGTTATTATTTCCCGAGCCGGCAAGCTCTTCACCAGTGTCTGTCGTACGCATAGCCTGTCATGTGCATGAATTTAGCAATGCGCTACCTGCAAGTCGCTGGTTAAAAGAGCGTGGGTTCACCGTCGGCTTCAACCTTATGCAGATCGCAGATCGGGCGCAATGTGAGATAGAGCAGCTCTCGCTGGAGGCGTCTAAATGGCCATTAGACACACTTTACTTTGCCGACAGCATGGGGAGTATGAACCCTCTGCAAGTAGCTGAAGTTATAGGCTGGCTTCGTACTCACTGGGACGGCCCACTTGGTATCCATACGCATGACAATATGGGTATGGCATTACAAAATACTCTTCGCTCAATAGAAGAGGGTGTTACTTGGGTTGATGCTACTGTCACAGGCATGGGCCGAGGGCCGGGTAACGCAAAAACTGAATGTCTTGCATTAGAGGTCGCAGATAAACGGAGCACTCCCTGCAACATGGTTCCGTTGATGGCGCTAGTCCAGCAAACGTTTTTACCAATGCAGCACAAATGCGGCTGGGGTTCTAATACTTATTATTATCTTGCCGGAAAGTATGGGATACACCCTACGTACATTCAAGAAATGATGAGTGACTCTCGCTACAGCGAAGAGGACATTCTCGCTGTCATCGCGCGTTTACGTATTGAAGGAGGCAAGAAGTTTAGCTTTAACGCTTTGGATGATGCGCGAAATTTCTACCAAGGCCCTGCTCGTGGTACATGGCAACCAGCAGAAGCCATAAAAGGTAGGGAAGTACTTTTGTTAGGTACTGGCCCAGGTGTTGCAAATCATCAAAAAGCTATAGAAGCCTATATACAAAAAACTAAGCCTTACGTGATAGCACTAAATACCCAATCGCTGATAAGTGCTAATTTGATAGACGCGTGTGTCGCATGCCACCCTGTCAGACTATTAGCAGACTGCGACGCGCATACTAAATTGCCACAGCCACTTATTACACCTTCTACCATGCTGCCGCAAGAAGTAAGAAAGGCGTTGACAGGAAAAGTCCTATTAGATTTTGGCTTAAAAGTTGAGTTGGAGAGTTTTGACTTTAAGGATTCGTATGCAGTCATACCCACGTCGTTAGTGATTGCATACGCACTCGCTGTCGCCGCCAGTGGTAAAGCAAGTCTTATAAGTCTAGCTGGGTTTGATGGATATAAGTCTGATGATCCGAGAAATCAAGAAATGAATAAGCTTTTTAAGCTTTATTCAGAAAGCCTAAATGCCACCCCTTTAACTGCAATCACTCCAACACGTTATGACATCACTGTTAAGAGTGTCTATGCATTTGTTTAATAAATAAGGCGGTAAATATGCACGTTAGTTGTTTTTTGCCATGCCGCAAAGGCAGTGAGCGAGTGCCCAAGAAGAATGTCAAGCCATTTGCAGGTTATGACTATGGTCTTGTAGAAATAAAGCTTAAACAATTAATTTCTACACGCTTCATCGATGAGATAGTGCTTTCTACCAATGATGAAGAAATTCTAGACTACGCCGTAGGTTTAAACAGCAGTAAAGTGCGGGTGCACCGGCGCATAGACGCTCTTAGCTCAAGCTCAACAAGCACAGATGAGCTAATAGCTCATGCGGCAGAATTAATACCTGATGCTCATATATTATGGACTCATGTCACATCGCCGTTTGTTACTGCAGAAGATTATGATCAAATCATACATAAGTATTTTTGGTCTTTAGAAAATGGCCATGACTCGCTTATGACCACTACGCTGATCCATGGTTTTCTTTGGAACGATAAGGGGCCTATTAACTACGACAGAAAAAAAGAGAAGTGGCCAAGAACGCAGACATTGTCCGCGCTTCATGAAATAAACAGCGCAGCATTTATTAGCAGTTCTGAGTCTTACAAGCGTCTCGATGATCGTATTGGAAATATACCTTTTCTTTATGAGCTGGAAAAAATTAAAAGCTTTGATATCGACTGGCTTCAAGATTTTGAGTTGGCAGAAATAATAGCTCAGTCGGGGCGAGTTGATTTATGAGTCCGCAGGTATTGGACCTCAAGAAGTATGCACATATCGTATTTGACTGTGATGGAGTTGTTTTAAACTCAAACAAAGTTAAAACGCAAGCTTTTTATGAGGCTGCTTTGCCGTACGGCGAGACTGCTGCGAACCAGCTAGTTGCTTATCACGTCAAGAATGGTGGTGTTTCTCGTTATAAAAAGTTTTCATTTTTCTTGGAGCATATAGTTCGATCTGAACTACTTGCGTCGAAGTTAGAACAGCTCTTGTCGCGGTATGCAACAAGCGTTTATGAGGGGCTATTAACATGTGAAATAGCCAGCGGTTTAAAGGTATTAAGAGAGAAAACTGCTCATGCGCAGTGGTCAATAGTGTCTGGCGGAGACCAAGAAGAGTTAAGGTCAATTTTTGCAGCTCGGAAAATTGATAGCTATTTCGACGCGGGTATATTTGGTAGCCCAGCGACCAAAGACGAAATATTCGGCAGAGAGATTTCTGGTGGAAAATTTAAGCTGCCAGCCGTCTTCCTGGGAGATAGTAAATATGATTTTGAATCATCATCACGAGCAGGGTTTGATTTTATTTTTGTACGCGGGTGGAGCGAGATAGAATCACCTGATGATTGGATAAAAGCTAACAACCTGAAGGTTGTTGATCGTATTTCTGATATTTAGTTTTATTTCGGTACTCTATAGGTCGTACATGCCTGATAATGACATGCATCTTAATAGTGAATATAAATCATATGCTGAATTGAGATCTGCGTGCAATGGCGCATCTTATAGAAACATTGCGGTTGACATGCTGTGCGCCTACTTCTTAGCGGACTTTATTTACAACTACAGAAAGAAAAGCATTTATAAAAAAATTAAGAGGCTCGTAAAATGCTTAATGGTTCCTAACATTAAGTATCCCCAAGCTTCAGGTGGAGATCTTTATGGTTGGTCGATCGATAGGTCGGACTATAAAGTGCTGGCAAGCGGTTATCAAAAAAAACTCGGTGGAGATTTTGACAGTATCTGCCTGTCTGGCAATATCGTAGGGTGGGTATTTTTTTTCAGCTTTAGTGCTTTTTTTAATGCCGCAAAAATAGCTTTTACTGCAAATAAGTCCGGCGTTAAAAAGCGTTTGTTTTTATTTTCTGCCTGCTTTCAATCGATGAATTTTTTAGAATTTCTTCGGCAGAGATTTAAAAATCCAAATACCTCGCGTTATCTGAGTTTTAATAGTTCATATGACTACGAGTCGGTATTTACCCTGTATCTGCGCAGTAAAGGAATACCTACCTTCACCATGCAGCACGGCGTTTATTATCAATTTAAAGGTAAAATCCCATTTGAAATGATAGGGATGTATTTCTCTACAGCTGAAACTTTTTTGGCTTGGGGGGATTTTACTGTTAACGAAATTAATCACTATTTAGCGCCCGCAACTGAGATGGTTGTTTTTGGGCACCCTGTTTATTCAGCTCGAACAGTAAAGAAATGTCATTCGCCTTCTTCAAGAAATATCCTGATATTGCTGCCCCGTGTAACTTATACGGAAGAGATTTTCTCATTTCTTGACATCTTAATTGATGAAAGGTTTAGGCAGTATGAGTTTACTCTGCGCTTGCATCCCTCTTTAGCCGTGTCAGAAGTTGAGCATAAGTTGATAAGCTGTCAGAATTTTAAAATTTCGACAGCAGCGTTGTTTGATTATGAATTTGAAAAAGACTTTCTTTGTGTGGCTGGATTCAATAGTACGACCTTATTCGAGTCTATTTATTATGGCCTTCCAATTCTCCAGTTCATATCGGGGAATGACGAGTATCGAAATGTTGGCTTTTTAGAGTTTGCTGATTGTCAAGGGTTGTCAGCTCATATTTTAAGTTCGTCTCGCTCAATATTTCCTGCCCTGGATCCTAAAGAATTTTTTGGATAACTAATAATGAAGAAAAACATATTTGAAATTGTAGAGTTTGCCAAATATACCTGTTTTTTTTATTTTAAATTGAAATGCCTTGGTATCAAGACCGGTTTTTCGTTAAAAAACGCAAAAAGAAATCATTTTGCTTATGGTAATGTTTTTTTTAGAGGGCGAATTGGTTCTTTGTCGTTAGGTAAATACTTAAGAATCTTAGGTGATATTACTATTATTTACTCGGATGACTCATTGGGCAGTTTGGCCATAGGAGATGACGTGATTCTGGAAAAGGGTGCAACTCTAGCACCTCGGCAGGGAAAAATAGATATTGGTAGAAGATGCTTCATTGGCCCAGACGTACTGCTTCAGTCTTATAGTGGCGTCGAGATACTGATCGATGATGATGCAATGATCGCTAAAGGAGCTGTGGTGCTAGCTTCTAATCACGATATATCTTCCCCCTGCGATGGCTATCAAAGGGAAGTTGGTCGCTCTGTCAGAATAGGTAAAAATGCTTGGGTTGGAGCTGGTGCAAAGATTCTAGCTGGCGTATCTGTTGGCGATTTTGCTGTTATCGCAGCTGGAGCGGTTCTGACTAAGAATGCGGAAGCATATAGTGTTTATGCCGGTATCCCCGCAGTTAAAATTAAAGAGTTTGATGCGATAGACTCTGAGTGGAAGTTTGTATGAGCGTAGGGTGCTAGAAGACTATGCGTATAGTTAAATCGATTGAGTTTTGGTTTGCAAACTTTCTTATTGTTTTACTTTTGTTGCATGATTTTATCTTTCTTGGTGTGTATCAGATGTTCGGATCATACTTCTATATCAATATGTGGAAGGAGATCATTTTCCTTTCCTTTTTCTTTGTTTGGCTTGGTTGGGGGCTTTATAATCGTTGGGTCAGTCGCGTCTGGCTGATGCTGGTTTTTATCTTCACAGCCATGCTGCTAACATTTGTTTTTTTTGGCGATATGTCTGAGGCCTCATTAAGGACTCTTAGATCATTTTTCATGCCTGTCTTGTTTGCAATAATGTTATCTCGCCTCACTCTAGCATTGGATTCCTTCCAAGTTTCTAGGTTAATAGATAACGTTATATTGGTCGGTTTTTTCTCTTGCTGCTATGCCGCTTATCAGTATTTCTTTTATAAGGAGATGGCTGACTTCTGGTATGTGGCTCCATTGGTTGCGCAGGGGTTTGATATTGTTGAGCATAATTCTTTTAGAAATGGAGCGGTGCGAATTAGTGGTTTTTTCACCTCGTCATTAGAGTTTTCCTTTTACATATTGCTTAATTTAATTTTGCTGGTTTCTAGAAATAGATTCCGTAGATCCCTTTCTGCCTCTCAAGGCGAAGGAGGGTATAAAGTATTTAGTAGTTTGTTTGTTTTGGTTTTTGTGGTTGCGATTTGTTTTTCAACTGTTAGGTCCGCTCAAGTTGGTTTAATTGTATCTTTGGTGTATTATTTTTTTGTTGTTAAATTTAAAGGTGTTAGGCCGGCATATCTGTTTTCTGTTGGTTTTCTGTTGTCAGTTTCTTTGGTGGCTTTAACTTTTTCATATATTTATTTTGGGTATACTACTGATCTTTCTGTTCTGGGTAGGGTCAAGCAGTGGTCTGAAGTAGTTACTCGTTTGATTGAAAATCCTTTGGGGATGGGGCTTGGCTTTATTGGTCCGGGTCAGGATAAGTGGTATGACTCTTTATTGTTAAATATGCTTTCTGCTTTAGGGTTTGTAGCGGTTATATTTTTTGTTCTGATTACTTACTGCTATTATGTATCATGTGTTTTATATAGTAAGTTTGTTGAGGCTGGTAATTATGTTGGCTGCACCTTGGCTTTAACAGTTGTTACGTTCTTTCCTGTCTTTATATATCTTTGTTTTTTTCAGGCGCTGTATAACGCTCAGGTTTTGTACTTGTTTTTTGCTTTTATGTTTGCTCTTTTCTTTGGCATAAGGAAATGTAATGACGGGCTTTAAATTTTTTGTTGTAGTTGTGCTTTATCAACGAGCTTGGTCAGACAGTCTAGCAATAACCACGCTGCTTAAGTCTATTTCTCTTTTAGAGTCTGTAGGCTTTAACATGAATATCTATGTTTGGGATAATTCGCCTGGCCTATATCCTTCGCTTGTGCATCCTTCAGTTACTTGGCTTGAAGGCGAAAACACAGTACTTCCAGTGATTTATAATCATGTAGCTAAGCTGGCCTTTGATAATGGTGCCATGGCTTTAATGATTTCTGACGATGATACTGATTATTCTGCTTTTAATTTTGAAGAAAGTTTGAGTGTTGTTTCGTCTATCACTAATAACGCTATACAGGCTCGTCAAGTTGGATGCCTTATTCCGCGGATTCGTTCGGCAAATATTTTTGTTAGCCCCGGTGCCCGCTTTCTTTTCAAGGGGCGTTTGCTTGCAGAGGTGCCCGTCGGCCTAATGAGTTCTAAAAATTTGCTTGCCATTAATAGTGGTACCATCATTACGCGGGCATGCTATGAGCGAATGGTGCCCCTGTATAATGAACGCCTAAAGTTTTACGGCACAGACACTGACTTTTTTATTAGGTATGAGCAATATTTTACTCATGTTTATGTCTTGGAGTCCGTTGTTGAGCATAGTCTTTCTGAGCATACTCAAGAGTCAGTCGATCGTGCGCTTTTCCGTTGGAAAGACAATATTGAGGCCATAAGAGTGACTTTTGAGGCCAGCAATTTTTTTGTCAGATATTCTATGTGGGCTTACCATGTATTCAAGAAAGCTAAGCTATTTATTAAGTATCGAGATATTAGGTTTTTGAAGATATGATCTTTAATAAATTTACATTTTTCTTCTAGGCTGATGAGTCTTGATCTTTCTGCTGATTCAAGAAATATAGTGTGATTTCTTTAAGATATTTGAGTTTGCGTTCTTGTCTTTCTTGCACGGCTTGATATGTCAGAATCCTTGTTTGTGATGGCTGCATCGCCGCGGTTAGCGCTTTGGTTATAGCGGCTCTTTGTTTTGCTAGTGCTATGGTGGTATATCCGCTAAAGGTAAAAAAGGTAGGTTTGATAAATGAGTAAATTTGTTTTCGTACACCTTTATAACGATCGCAGCGGTAGCCCCAAGGTTTTGTCACAGGTGGTGCATGCCTTTAACCGTAGAGGCATAGATTTCGACGTGCTGACCAGCGACCATGCTGACGGCTTTCTTGATGCGTTGCCAGGTAACCGCGAGCGTATATTCTACAGACGCTCTGAGAACAAATTGATTACGCTTCTGCTGTATGTCGTATCGCAGATATTGTTGTTTTTTAAGTGCCTGAGATATGCGAGGCAGGATGTAATTTTTTACGTTAATACGATGATGCCGTTTGGCGCTGCTTTGGCCGGGAGGCTAATGGGGAAGCCGGTCATATATCACGTGCATGAAACGTCTCTGCGGCCTAAGGCGTTGAAATTTTTTTTACGTTCTGTGATTAAAGTAAGTGCTGCTAAAGTAGTTTTTGTTTCTGATTATCTGCGGTTGGCTGAGGGCTTTAAAAGAATTCCTCAGTTTGTTGTACACAACGCAATAGATGTGCAGCCTGTTGCACTCAAACGTACGTCTGGTCGAACATTTACCGTGCTAATGGTGTGTTCCTTGAAGGTCTACAAGGGCGTGCTTGAGTTTCTCGATGTCGCTCGGCTGCTTGTAGGGCGTGCTGACATTGAGTTTAAGCTCGTGCTCAATGCAGAGCAGGACGAGATTGATAAGTTTTTAGTGCAGTCAAGTTTCCCGACTAATGTTGAAGTTTATCCTCGTCAAAGTGATGTCACGCTATTTTATTCATCGGCTTCGATGCTGATGAATTTGTCTCGTCCTGATGAGTGGGTCGAAACGTTTGGTTTGACCATATTGGAGGCTATGGCTTACGGCTTGCCAGTGATTGTGCCGCCGGTTGGCGGGCCGGTGGAAATTGTTACTGACGGCCGCGAAGGCTACTGCGTGTCATGCTATGACGTAAAAAAGATTGCAGGTTTAATTGAGCGTCTAGACGAAGACTATGAGTTGTATGCCTCCCTGTCTAATCACGCCCGCGAACGTGCGAGTGAATTTCAGCTGGATAAGTTTGAAGATAACGTTTTTAAGATGATAAACGGTTAAGGTCTAACATTTTGCATAAGCACTTGTATATTCTAGGTATTCGCGGAGTTCCAGCACAGCATGGTGGCTTCGAAACGTTTGCTGAGAAGCTGTGTGTCTATCTGGTCGATAAGGGCTGGTCGGTCACGGTTTATTGTCAGGAGGAGGGCGATGGTGATCTGTGGGAGTCTGAATGGTGCGGTGTTAGGCGCATTCATATTCCTATCAAACGTCAGGGCGCTGCGGGCACCGTTATTTTTGACTGGCGTGCCACCTGTCATGCGCTGTCACAGACGGGTTTATTCCTGACGCTGGGTTACAACACCGCGGTGTTTAACGTTCTGCAGCGCATCAAAGGCCAGACGAATGTTATCAATATGGACGGTATTGAGTGGCGTCGAGATAAATGGGGTGTTGTTGCTAAAGCGTGGTTTTGGCTGAATGAACGAGCAGGCTGCTGGGTGGGGAATCATCTGGTCGCTGACCATCCGAAGATCAAAGACCACTTAGCAACACGGGTCAGTGCGGACAAGATCACGATGATTCCTTACGGCGGGGATCATGTGGAGGCCGCTGATGTGGGTTTGTTAGCAGCCTATGGTATCGAGGCGCGGCAGTACTCCATCATTATTGCTCGCCCTGAGCCAGAAAACTCCTTTTTGGAAATGGTGCGGGCGTTTAGTAAAACTCGGCGTAACCATCGCTTGGTCGTGTTGGGTAATTTTACGCCCCAGAGCAATCCTTACCACCGCTCAGTCATGGACGCCGCCAGTGATGAGGTGGTCTTTCCGGGGGCCATTTATGAGGCCGCTGTTGTCCAGGCGCTACGCTTTTTTTGCCGCTTCTATTTGCATGGCCATCGTGTCGGTGGGACAAACCCGTCTCTTGTTGAAGGGCTCGGTGCTGGCTGTGCGGTAGTTGCCCATGATAATCACTTCAATCGTTGGGTCGCTGGGCCAGGTGCTCGGTATTTCAAAGATGAAGCTGATTGTGCTTCGGTTTTCGATCATTTGTTGGCAGATGATGCCGCTATGTTTGAGATGAAGGCCGCAAGCTTGGCGCGTTTTCACGAGCGTTTTACGTGGCCACAGGTGTTGGGTGAGTATGAAACCCTGTTAACCCGTTGGTACCCAAGTAAATAAAATGAGTACGTTATGACTTCTCGCATTCTTGTCACCGGCGGCGCCGGTTTTATTGGTTCTGCAGTGGTTCGCCATTTGATTGCGCAGGGTTCTGCGCAGGTGGCAAACCTCGACAAGCTCACCTACGCCGGCAATCTTGAGTCACTGGTTTCGGTTGCGGACTCGCCTCGCTACCATTTTTACCAGGTGGATATCTGTGATGGCGCCTCGCTTGATGCGGTATTCGCAGCGTTTACGCCGACCGCCGTGATGCACTTGGCAGCGGAGTCGCACGTTGACCGCTCCATTGATGGGCCTGCGGATTTCATCCAGACCAATATTGTTGGCACTTACAGCTTGCTGGAAGCTGCGCGTCGCTATTGGAATGGGTTGGCAGATGACGCCAAGGCTGCGTTCCGCTTCCATCATATTTCCACCGATGAGGTGTACGGCGATTTGGAAGGTACGGATGATCTGTTCACCGAAACCACGTCCTACGCGCCAAGCTCACCTTACTCCGCGTCTAAGGCCAGTTCCGATCACTTGGTCCGTGCCTGGCAACGCACTTATGGCCTGCCGGTGTTGCTGACCAATTGTTCTAACAACTACGGGCCTTTTCACTTCCCCGAGAAGTTGATCCCTCACGTAATCCTCAATGCGTTGGCGGGTAAGCCGTTGCCGGTGTATGGCGATGGTTCGCAGATCCGCGATTGGCTGTATGTCGAAGATCATGCTAGGGCGCTGTGTGAGGTGGTTAGCCGCGGTGTGGTTGGCGAGACCTACAACATCGGTGGGCATAACGAGAAGCGTAACTTGCAGGTGGTTGAGACGATCTGCGATCTGTTGGATGAGTTGGTGCCTGCTGTTGATGAGGCCGGTTTGCCTCGGTCCTACCGTACGCTGATTACGTTTGTGAAGGATCGACCGGGGCATGACCGTCGTTATGCCATCGACGCCAGTAAGATTGAGCGTGAGTTGGGATGGACACCGCAGGAGACGTTTGAAACAGGTCTGCGCAAGACGGTCCAGTGGTACTTGGACAACCCCACGTGGTGGGAGCGTGTGCTTAGCGGCAGTTACCGGCTTGGGCGTCTGGGCGGTTAACTAAGCGGCGTGTTTATTGGCAGGCTGCCCTGGTGGTGTGGCCTGCTTTGTCATTTTTAAGTGAGTTTTTTGAGTTAAAGGACGTATTAACGTGAAAGGTATCATCCTGGCCGGTGGCTCCGGCACGCGCCTGCACCCCATTACGCGCGGTGTTTCCAAGCAGCTGTTGCCGGTTTACGACAAGCCGATGATCTACTACCCGCTTTCCGTCCTGATGCTAGCGGGTATCCGTGAGGTGTTGATCATTTCGACGCCTGAAGACCTGCCCAATTTCCGCAAGCTGTTGGGTGACGGTTCGGAATTTGGTATCGCGCTGAGCTATGCCGAGCAGCCCACGCCGGATGGCCTGGCGCAGGCATTTATCATTGGCGAGTCGTTTATTGGCGACAGCAGTGTGTGCCTGATTCTTGGGGACAACATTTTTTACGGGTACGGTTTCAGTGCCATGTTGCGTGATGCCGCCAGCCGCAAGCAGGGCGCTACGGTATTTGGCTATCACGTGTCTGACCCTGAGCGCTTTGGTGTGGTGGAGTTTGATAGCGCGGGTAAGGCTATTTCTATTGAGGAGAAGCCGGCGCAGGCCAAGTCTAACTACGCCGTAACGGGTTTGTATTTTTACGATAACGCGGTTGTGGAAATTGCCAAGCAGGTCAAGCCGTCTCACCGTGGGGAGCTGGAGATCACGGACGTTAACAATGCGTATCTTGAGCACGCCGCCTTGCATGTCAGCCTGCTGGGGCGAGGCTTCGCCTGGCTTGATACCGGTACTCATGACTCGCTCATGGAAGCCAGCCACTTCGTCCAGACCATTGAGGCGCGACAGGGTTTGAAAGTGGCGTGTCTTGAGGAGATTGCCTATCGCCAGGGCTGGCTCACACGCGAGGACCTGCAGCGGCAGGCACAGGCGCTGGGTAAAACCGGCTATGGGCAGTACTTGTTGCGCCTGGTGGAGCAGGAGGTTACGCCATGAATGTAATAGAAACTGTTTTACCCGGTGTGCTGATCATCGAGCCTAAGGTATTCGGCGACCATCGCGGCTTCTTCCTTGAAACCTTTCAGGTGGAGCGCTACCGCGAAATAGGTATTACGTTGCCTTTTGTACAAGACAACCACTCGCGCTCGCAGCGCGGTGTGTTGCGTGGTTTGCACTTTCAGCGCACGCGCCCGCAGGGCAAGCTGGTGAGTGTTAGCCGTGGCGCTGTGTACGATGTGGCCGTGGACGTTAATCCGGCCTCACCTACTTGCGGGCGCTATGTGGGTGTTGAGTTGACTGAGGACAACCATCGGCAGATGTGGGTGCCGCCGGGCTACGCCCACGGCTTTGTAGTGCTCAGCGATGTTGCGGATTTTCAGTATAAATGCACGGATTTGTATTACCCGCAGGACGAAGGTGGTCTGCTCTGGAATGACCCTGAGGTGAATATTCCGTGGCCGATTACAGATCCCAAGCTTTCGGCAAAGGATGAGCTCAATCCAACATTGCGCCAACTCATCGAAGGCGCGACGTCATGAAAGTGTTGGTTACCGGTTCGGCTGGTCAGGTGGGCTACGAGGTATTACGTACTGCACCACTGGGGATGGAGGTCATAGGTCTCGACTCTCAGGCACTGGATATTACGGACGCTGACGCAGTGGCAAAGGTGTTCGCTGAAGTTATGCCCCAGGCGGTCATTAATGCCGCGGCTTACACGGCCGTGGACAAAGCCGAGGCAGAGCCGGAGCGAGCCTATGCCGTCAATCAGTCGGCTGTTGCGCATCTTGGGTTGGCCTGTGAGCGCTTGGGCATTCCCATGCTTCACCTCTCTACCGACTATGTATTTGCGGGTGATGCCTGCGCGCCTTATGCGCCAGAGGCTATTTGCACGCCGAGCGGTGTGTATGGGGCAAGCAAACTGGCGGGTGAGCATTCACTTGCGCAAGTATGTTCGCGCCATGTGATTGTTCGCACCAGTTGGGTATTTGGTGCGCATGGGCAGAACTTTGTGAAGACCATGCTGCGCTTAGCGCAAACGCGCAATCAGTTATCGGTAGTCGCGGACCAAGTGGGCGGCCCAACGTCGGCTGCCGGCATCGCAACGATGCTTTGGCAGGTGCTGTTGCAGTATCAAGCCAGGGGCGATTTGCCGTGGGGGACTTACCATTTCAGTGGTGCGCCGGCCTGTACCTGGCATGCGTTTGCCCAGGCCATATTTGCGCAAGCAGTGGCCATCGGGTTACTGGCTCAAGCCCCTGTCGTGAGCCCTATCAGCACGGCTGAATATCCAACACCTGCGCGTCGCCCGGCTTGGTCTGTGCTTGATTGCAGCAGTCTTGAGCAGGCCTTCGCTGTGCGCCCGGATGACTGGCAATCGGCGTTGAAGGCTGTATTAAGCGAGTTGGCCGGAGCCCCGGACGCACGTGGGTAGAGGTGTCTGTAGGGGCTGCTCAGTTGGTTGACGTCATCGTTGGCTGTTTTTATTCAGCTGTTGATTCTACTGGCTCTGTAGGTGACTAAGCGTTTGAGCGCGACGTGACCTGGCTGCGCATGCGCGTGCAGTTATTGGCTGGCCAGTATGTTGCCTTATTGGTGCCCTGGTTCGGGGCGGATTGGAAAAAGCTCATGATTCGTAAGTGTTTGTTCCCTGCGGCAGGTTACGGTACGCGGTTTCTTCCGGCGACCAAGGCGATGCCCAAAGAAATGTTGCCGATTGTCGATAAGCCGCTGATTCAATATGCGGTGGAGGAGGCGTATTCGGCTGGCTTGCAGCACATGGCTATGGTGACGGGACGTGGCAAGCGCGCCCTGGAAGATCACTTCGATACCAGCTACGAGCTTGAGCAACAGATCCGAGGTACGGCCAAAGAGCGTGCGTTAGACAGTACGCGCCAGCTGATCGACACCTGCTCATTTGCCTACACCCGGCAGGTTGAGATGAAGGGTTTGGGGCATGCCATTTTGAGCGGACGCCCTTTGATTGGGGATGAGGCCTTTGCTGTGGTATTGGCAGATGACCTCTGTCTCAACCCTGACGGGGACCCGGTATTGGCGCAGATGGTAGCGCTGTACAAGCAATACCGATGCTCAATTGTTGCCATCCAGGAGGTCCCGCGCGAAGACACGCGTAAGTATGGAGTCATTGCTGGCGAGCAGATTCACGAGGGCATTTATCGGGTGGACACCATGGTTGAAAAGCCTTCGCCAGAGGACGCGCCCTCTAATTTGGCCATTATTGGGCGCTACATCCTTACGCCGGATATTTTTGATCTGATTGCAGATACACCACCCGGCACAGGCGGGGAGATCCAGGTCACGGACGCACTGATGAGGCAGGCGCAAGCAGGCTGTGTGCTGGCTTATAAATTCAAGGGGCTACGTTTTGACTGCGGCAGTGTCGAAGGCTTTGTCGAGGCCACCAACTTCTGCTTCAAGCAGCGTTAAGCGGCCGCAGAGCTGCGCTATTCACAATATGGAGCCGTGAACACGTCATGCCTTATTCTTCGCGTTATCAACCCACTTTTGGCGAGCGCTATCCGGTCGCAATGCTTGCAGCGGTGGTGGATTTTCTTTTGGTCGTCAGTGCTGCTTATCTGGCGTATTGGTGTCGTTTTGATGACTGGCATTTGGCCAATCGCTATCCGTCTGCAGTCACGCTTTGCGCGCTGGTTGTGATGGTGAGCCTCTGGGCCAGTGGGTTATATGGGTCTTGGCGGGGTAAGTCATTACTAAGTCAGTTGGGTGGTGTCTATTTGGGCTGGCTGGTCACTGTCGGTATTCTGCTCAGCATTGCTTTTTTCGTGAAGGTCTCTGAGGAGTATTCCCGTCAGTGGTTCATGTATTTCATTCTGATTGGCAGCTCGCTGACTGTTCTGGTACGGGTTTTGGTCTTTATGACCCTGCGTCAGTTGCGTTCTGCGGGGCGTAACCTTAAAACGGTGCTTTTGGTTGATGCTGGCGGTAGCGCAGCAGTGCGACTCAGCAGCGGCGCGTCCCTGGACGAGGAAGGGTTTCGGGTGGCATGCACCTTGCCCTTTGCCAGCGATGAGGATTGGCTACGCCGCCTTGTGGATGCTGTGGATGAGCAGGCCGTACATGAAGTGTGGTTGTGTTTGCCTCTGGCTAATGGATCCATCATTCGTTCTGTCATGTATGCGCTACGCCATCATACTGTTGCAGTACGCTATATCCCCGAATGGGGTGATTTGCCGTTGCTTAACCATAAGGTCAGCAACATTGCCGGCGTCTACTCGTTGGACCTCAGCTGTAGCCCCATGGACGGTCCTGCTCGCTTGGTAAAGCGGTTGGAAGATATTTTTATTGGTTGTGCCATTGCTGCGCTTATTCTGCCGGTCTGTGTTTTTATTGCCATCGCGATCAAGGTTTCATCCCCAGGACCTGTGTTATTCAAGCAGTACAGAACCGGTATCAATGGCCGCAAGTTCAAGGTCTACAAATTTCGCTCCATGATCGTTCACCAGGAGAGTCACAACGATGTCACGCAGGCGAAACGTAACGATCCGCGTGTCACTAAAATTGGCGCATTTTTGCGCCGCACTAGCCTGGATGAGCTACCGCAGTTCTTCAATGTGTTGCAAGGGCGTATGTCCATCGTCGGGCCGAGACCCCATGCATTGACGCATAACGAGTACTATAAGGAGCTAGTTGAGTCTTATATGCAGCGGCACAAGGTCAAGCCTGGTATCACTGGTTGGGCGCAGGTTAATGGTTACCGTGGTGAAACCGACACGCTCGATAAGATGCAGAAGCGGGTAGAGTGTGATCTTTGGTATATCGACAATTGGTCCTTGGCGTTGGATATAAAGATTATTTTTTGGACGATTTTTAAGGGGTTTATACACAAGAGTGCTTATTGAAAGTCGCCTCGAAATTAATATTGCTTAGTGTCAAAAACGCGAAAGGAAAGTTTGTGCTTCTTACTCAGCGATTAACGATGTCTGGTCGGGTTTTATCCCAGGTTTGGATATGGATTCTGGCACTGGGCTTATTTGTGCAGTTTGCCGGGCTTCTGTTCAATAATGATGGCAGTCGATACGCGACCCAGATCTATCTGGTGCTTTTCGTACCGGCATTGATCTTATTGCTATGGCGGCGGTTGTCTCTGGAGACATGGCGTCAGGCTCCCGGGTTTATCTTGTTAAGCCTGCTAGCGTGGGTGGTACTAAGCAGTCTTTTCAATTCGGGCGCTGCTAAAGATCCCGCCTATTGGGTGAAGATAGTATTACTGATTCTCCTTTATGTCTTTGTAGTAGCCAGCCTGGTTAGCCATCAGGATAATTTTAACAAGCTGCTGGTTGTTATTGTCGCGGTAGGCGCTTTCTTTGCCTGGTGGACTCTTTATTATCAGTTTGGTGTGCTGGATAAGCCGTTGGATTACAAGGAGATCCGTTACACTGGTCGCTTAAGCGAGTTAGGTTGGAATGGCCTGGCGGACTTAAAGCACCCGGTGGTGGCGGGATTGTACTATGGCGTTTTTGCAGTGCTGCTGAGCTACCTTTTTGTGGGATTAAAAGTACGTATTTGGCAAGTTGCTCTACTGGCGCTGGGCATGCTTGGGTTGTTGGCTTATGTACTGCTCACGTTCTCCCGTGGTGCTTGGTTTTCGACGGCAGCTGGTGGTTTTATCTTATTACTGCTATTTCCCAATAGTCGTTCGCGTAGTCTCATTGGCTTGGGTGGCTTTTTGATACTGCTTGCAATTTACTTATTTTGGGCAGAGGTTCAAAATGAATTTAGGCAAGGTGTGAGTAATCGCGATCTTATTTGGCAGAGTTGGATAGAGCGTTTCCCCGAATTTTGGATCGCTGGAACTGGAGCGGGGGCAGACTTCAATTTTACTTTTCCACCGCCTCACCAATTCAGTGTAATACACGCCCACAGTTTGTACCTGCAGCTCTGGTATGAGTACGGCATCGTTGGTATTACTCTGTTTGTTCTGCTGCTATTGAGCCTTGTGTGGAAGGGGTGGGAATGTCGAGCCCAGCCATTAGCGCGGCTTGGGGTTGCACTATTGGTGTATGCCATGGTTGCTATGATTTCGGATGTTTACGCTATTTTTCATCGGCCAAGTCCATACTGGGTAATCTTTTGGTTCCCGGTGGGGATTTTACTTGGTGTCAAACCACCCGAGCATCGGACCAGCCATAGCGTAGCTGCTAATGAGTTACAAACCCGAAGGTGAGATTGTCGACGGGATGCATCTGCAGCGGCCTACCTGAGTTTGCGCTGCGGCGAGTGATTCCGTGCCGAGTCTGGAGGGGAGATGCTTGTTTACGGCCTGCTCTACGCCGTCGTCCTGATTCACCTGCTGTTCATCATCTTTGTATTGTTAGGTGGTGTGCTGGTTTTGCGCTGGCGCTGGGTGGTGTGGGTGCATCTGCCAGCAGTGGCTTGGGGTGTGATAGTCGAGGTGATGCACCTGCAGTGCCCGCTGACACCTCTGGAAAACAGCCTGCGTCGCGCAGCCGGTGAGGTCGGTTATAGCGGCGGCTTTATCGAGCAGTATCTGCTGACACTGCTTTATCCCGCAGGGCTGACGCCACAGATTCAGTTGTGGCTGGGGGCTGTTGTGGTGGTCGTTAATGTGGCGGTGTATGGCGTGGTTATCTGGCGGGCTTTGCGCTGAACAGAGTAGCTGGGCTGGCAGATATGGGCGCCGAGCCCTGCGGCGAATGGCGGGTATGCAGTGCTATCACAGGTCGGCAAAAGCTTCGCGCCGGGGCGACGCTCCTATGGGATTAGGGTGTTTTCGGGTTGTGCGGTTTGTGTGGGAGCTGCGCCCGCAGCGAATGGTGGCCGCTCTGCGGTAACGAGGTATGCCAATGTGCTTCGCCCCGGGCGGAGCTCTTACAGGTTAGTGTGATGGCTCGCCTTCGGCCTCGTTATTCAGAAGCCTGATGGTAGGTGGGTGCGAATATTTCCTTCGCTACACTGCGAGCATCTACCTCACACAACAAGGCGACCTTAGGTATGCAAAATCGCATGATGATCACCGGCGCTGGCTCGGGTTTGGGGCGTGAAATCGCCCTGCGCTGGGCCCGTGAGGGCTGGCAGTTGGCGCTGTCGGATGTCAACGAGCCTGGGCTGGCGGAAACCCTGCAACTGGTACGTGCAGCTGGCGGTGACGGTTTTACCCAGCGCTGCGATGTGCGTGATTACAGCCAGCTGACGGCCTTGGCCCAGGCGTGCGACGAGAAGCTTGGTGGCATTGATGTGATCGTCAATAACGCAGGTGTCGCGTCGGGCGGGTTCTTTGGCGAGTTGTCGCTGGAGGATTGGGACTGGCAGATTGCGATCAACCTGATGGGCGTGGTCAAGGGCTGCAAGGCCTTCCTGCCGTTGCTTGAGCGTAGCAAGGGGCGGATCATCAACGTCGCCTCCATGGCCGCGCTGATGCAGGGGCCAGCCATGAGCAATTACAACGTGGCCAAGGCCGGCGTGGTGGCGTTGTCGGAAAGCCTGCTGGTCGAGCTCAAGGGCCAGGAAATTGGCGTGCATGTGGTCTGTCCCTCATTCTTCCAGACCAACCTGCTGGACTCCTTCCGCGGTCCGACCCCAGCAATGAAAGCGCAAGTGGGCAAGCTGCTGGAAAGTTCGCCGATCAGTGCCGAAGACATTGCCGATTACATCTATCAGGCAGTCGCCCGTGGTGAGTTCATGATCCTGTCGCACGAGCAGGGCCGCATGGCGTGGGCACTGAAGCAGAAGAACCCGCAGCTGCTGTATGACGAAATGATCAATATGACCGAGAAGATGCGCAGCAAGGCCCGCCAAGGCTGAGTTTAGGAGTCGCACCCTGTCCCTGCAGCGGTATTGCAGATCGGCAAAAAGCTTCGCGCCGGGGCGGCGCTCCTACGGGGTTGCGGTGTTCTCGATTTGCGTGGCTTGTGTGGGAGTCGCGCCCCGCGGCGAATGGTGGCCATGCAGCGGTATCGCAGATCGGCAAAAAAGCTTCGCGCCGGGGCGGCGCTCCTACGGGGTTGCGGTGTTCTCGATTTGCGTGGCTTGTGTGGGAGTCGC
>JAHJNE010000343.1 GCA_018820995.1 Gammaproteobacteria bacterium
CATTTAATACTTCGACGGTCAGCGAAAGTTCGATAGAAGTGTCAGTCTGTTCCATGCATAAGAGCCTTTTATTGTTTTTGTGGCTTCATCAACATAGCAGGCAAACCGTCAGACGCAAACTTCAAAATGGCTAAAAATCACACACTTCTTTGAACCAAATCAATGCAGTCGTTACTTGCACTAAAAGGTAGGCGTGTTGTTAGAAATTTAAAATAGGAATGGAACCCGTATTTCACTACCAACTTATTGATTAACGAACTGGAATACGTAGCAATGTAACGGAAATTAAAGGGGAAGTTTTCGATGACACGAGCAGCATGATGGCGTTGTTTGTCTGCCCGTGTCATCAACGTTTTACAGTTGCTGGTATGCTTTGTCGCCCCAAGCAACTAATAAACCTTGCTTGAATATCAGTGCAGTACATTCGTCTTTAGTCGTCATTCCATCACCATGAGTACGGTGAGTGCGGTAAAACAATACTTCGATAGTTTCATTATTTTTCTGAAAATTTTCAGTGAAATCAGGAGATCCAAGACTATTTCGAACCGACGCCAGGGTCGCTCCGGTTTGCAGCTGATTGATGAAACTTTGATTATTTACCTGAGTTTTTTTGGTTTTATCCCAATTCTCGTCAGAGTTGTCGTTGCCAACTGCAACCACACAACCAGATAAACCGACGATGACTGCCGAGACAGCAAATAATTTGGCTAAAGTATGCATAGAGATTCCTTTTTATATTTGAATCAGTAGCTTCTCACAACGTTCCAAGCTACCGGCTTTAGTTCATACAGGTCTAAGCAAATGCAATGCCAACCTAAAAATCAATTATTTTCAATACCTTAACAGGATGCTACTCGCTTCTGATGGCAACAAAGTGGTAAATTAAACCACTTTTTAGCCATAGTGCTTCAATATGACCGATTTTTATATGCTGGTTTGCCAAACCGCAGCGCAACTGCAAGCGGAAGGTAAAACCCCGAGTTTAGCGCTAGTTCGTGCCCGCGCCGGCAAAGGATTGGATGCCTCTGCATTATTTTCAGCGTACCAGCTATGGCGCAGTAACCCGCCTGCGCAGATGCTATCACCAGAACAGGCGACAGAAACTAAAACAGGATTGGACTTTACTGCCGCTGAACCGGAAAAAGATACCGAAATAAAGGCACTACGTGAAGAAATTAACTCGTTACGCGCAAAGGTTGATCAACTCGTTCTGGTTGTTGAACAAATCAATCTACAGCTGAGCTCTACCAATGTTCGTCGCTGAATTGAAATTCGGCATTATCGCTGACACCAGCTATCCGGTGGCGGAACAGGCTATTCGAAATTATTTGGAAGCGCTGATTTTTAATGGCCAAATTTTAGGAAGAGAATTTCCCACTTATTTGCAGCAAGATTGTTTTATTAGTCGGGTCATTTTACCGGAAACGGCTGCCCTCGCCAGCCATCACCACAGCACTGTTGGACAGCGAGCTTTAATGGCATTGGGCGATGCTGGCTTGGCTTTTCCTAAACTAACAATTCTGGGGCAGGATTTGATGTCAAATCATACCGACCCATGCCAATCGCCTTCAGCGCTTTTTCTTTATTGTCGCTTTGGCCTAATGAATTCGGTGTTGTATTGCGCTGAACATTTTGCACCAGTACCACTGTACCGATTTTCACCAACATCAGGCGAGGATCATCAAGCTTTAATCCGCTGGCAACTGCAGTTCCAGGCACTTGATGAAATTCAAATGCAGGAACAAAGAGTATTGCAAAAAACAGCTGAAAATAGCCTGCAACAACTTCATAGCAGTTTGAATCGCCAAGGCCGAAAATTTGCAGCGAAAATAGCGAAACAGCAGCAAGTCCCAGTCTATTTTGCGCTCTACAGTGGCAGCAGTGCTCACTGTGCCACCGAAGTCGACAAATGTTGCCCTGGCTGTGGCCAGGATTGGCGACTGAAAGAACCCTTGCACCAAATGTTCGATTTCCAATGCAAACACTGCAATTTAGTCAGTAATATTGCCTGGCAATGCCAGTAACAGAGTGCAAACTCATCATTCTGATAGACAAACTGTTATTAAAAATACTGATACACCTGGCTTCACGAATTTGAAATAGTGAGTTGCTGCAAAAATTCAACCATCGAACCAGCAAGTTGCTCTTTTACTTCCGAACCGGCATGTTCCAGATACACCGCGCCGGTTTCATTCAGTATCGACAACATGATGTCGTCATCATCAGTGACGGCAAAGAACACGGTTTCACGCTGTTTCAAGCGTCTTTTCATCAAAATGTGCGCGATGATATTTTGCTGTAAGCGATTAAAATCCTCTTGATGCCAAACCATCAAGAGTTCTGCCTGACCCCGTGGATGTTTCACCCGCAGTCCGCCGCCATAGCTGTGACCATAAAACGCTTTTAGATCAGGATGGAGACTTATTTCCAGACCGTGTTCCAGCGGAGCAAAATCCTGGCATTCGCTTCGAATAACAGGCCACCAGCGCACCTGCTGCTCTTCTGATATCTCACCATATTGGCAGGGGGATTCAACATCTGGGTCCGCATAACTTAGCCAGTATTCACCGGAATTTTGTGCTGTCTTTTCGGCTTTTTGTAGTAATTGGATGAAAACTTGTGTCACTTCAGACATATTGCTCGGGTGATCCTGTGATAAAATTGCCTTATTCTAACCGGTTCGAGCTTCGCATGACAAAAACTGATGAATCTTTACTAGCCCACCTGAATTTGGGCAAAGCAACCGCTTATACCGATCAATACGATGCCACATTGTTGCAGGCCGTACCACGCCAGCTAGGCCGCGACGCTATTGGCTTAAAAACAACGAACACAGAGTTGCCCTTTTTTGGTCAGGATATCTGGCATGCTTATGAACTGTCATGGCTAAACCACAGAGGGAAACCGATGGTGGCTTTGGCCACATTTGTAGTGCCGGTGACATCGAGCAATCTGATTGAGTCTAAGTCATTTAAGCTTTACCTCAATAGTCTCAATCAAACCAGATTTCGTGACATAAGTCAGCTGTATCAAACACTGGTCAAAGATTTGTCGGCCTGCGCTGGCGATAAAGTTGCAGTCACTATCCATCATGTGAATGAATTAATTGCATTTCAACCGACATGGATCCAAGGGCGTTGTCTCGATGATCTGGATATCGAAGTGAATGACTATCAGTTTGATGCAGGTTTATTGCAAATGACCGGTGTCGAGACGGTGATCGAAGAAAAGCTACATTCTCATTTACTTAAATCAAATTGCCTGATTACCTCGCAACCCGATTGGGCAAGTGTCTTCATTCACTACCGTGGGCCTGCCATTGATCATGAAAGTTTATTGCGTTATCTGATCAGCTTTAGAAATCACAATGAATTCCACGAGCAATGTGTTGAGCGGATCTATTTAGATCTGATGCGATTAGCACAGCCGGAGTTTTTAGCTGTCTATGCTTGTTATACACGTCGCGGTGGGTTGGACATTAATCCACTTCGCAGCAGCAGCCCATACAATCCGCCGAATATCCGCTTAACAAGACAGTGATCATCAAAAAACTGGCTGCCTGTAAAAGCAGCCAGTTTTATCAATGGCGAGAAGTCTCATTACGATAAAGGCAACGAGACTGCGCGCCAACCAATCATTTTGCCTTCACACCTGAGTCATCTTTTTCTTTTGCCGGCTCAATATCAACACCAAGCCACGCTTTGTGAAACTTACGCTGAGAAGGCGTTGGCTTCATCACAGGTTTAATTTGCGATGGCTTCGCCGGTAATGTACCTAACGTTACTTTTTTATGCTCCAAACGACCTTCGCGGAACAAACTCAATTCGATGATTTGACCCGGTTTGAAATCCTTCAGACGCTCTGTCAAAGCCGATTTTAATTGCAGCTGATTCACTGCGACGATTTCATCATCAACGGTGATACCTGCCTGCCAGGAAGGTGAATTTCGTTCGACTTTACTGACGCGATCTTTGCCGTATTGGTTCGAACTGGTAAGCCCGAGCCACGCCAGTTGCTCTTTCTCTTTTGTCCGCTGCAGACCAGCCGCAGTCAGCAAGGTATCGCTGTCTAGTTCAAGTGGCGATTCTACTTGCTGTTGCCACCATGAAGTCAGTGACTTGCCCGTTAGTTCTTCTGCAATCTTCTGCACATCTTTCGCAGTGAAAGCGGTAGTTTTACCAAAACGCTGATAAAGCTGTTGGTGTAAGGTCCGATAATTTGCCTTTAGACCGGATTGATTCAGTAAATAATGATCAAGCAACCAGCTAACGAAGTAACCTTCACTGTAAATATTGACACTAAAATTATCAGCATGGTCACCACCCAGACTAATCCAGTTATCAAAACTGCTTTGCGCTACCGATTGCACCTGAGCGCCGGGTAACCGGTCAAATTTATCCAATCGTTTAGCAAGATCCTTATAAAACTCGGCATGAGTCATCAAACCCGCACGAAGTAATAACTGATCTTGGAAATAGCTGGTGGAACCTTCCGAGATCCACAACAATTTACTGTAATTTGGCTGCAGGTAATCATAAGGGACCAATTCAGCAGGCCGATATGCCTTGACGTTCCATGTGTGGATCAACTCATGGGCGGCAGTCGATAAAAACTGCAGATAGTGCTCGCGACTACCAAAAGTAAATCGGTCACGTTGGATCACTGTCGAATTTAAATGCTCAGTCGCGCCTTTTGCACCATTTGTAGCATGGATGATGAAAAGATAATGTTGATAGGGATAACCTTGCCAAATCGAAGGAGCTTGCGCGACAATTTTTTGTAAGTCTGTGACCATTTGTTTCGGATCGTAATTTCCTTCACCCCAAATCACCACTTCATAACTACGACCATCCGCTTCAAAGTTAAAAAACTGATGGATGCCCGTTTCAATCGGGGAATCTGCCAGCACATCGTAATCTGCCGCCAAAAATTGATGTGGATTTGCCCCGCGAGGCATGCCTGAAGTACTGCGCCAATTTTGCGGAACCTTCAGTTGTACAGTTGCAGGCTGGTGGCGCGTTTCATCTGCATACATCAAATAAGCAGAAGCATTGATATAAGCATGGCTATCATCGATATGACGGGTACGCTGGCCCAATTCATTGGCATACACTTGATATTTGATCTTAATTTGACCCGGAGTCGCGACTTGTAATTGCCAGGTGCTTTTTTCAATCTTATCAACAGCTAACAATTCATTATTGCTATCAAACGCTTGAAAGAGCCGCACCCCACTGGCTAAATCGAGGATTTGATATTTACCACTGCGCCAGGCAGGTAATTTCAATTGTAATGGGCCACTTTTATCCGCAACAAAACTCATTTCAATATCTGCCAGATGATGCTCTGGTTGGGTAATGGAAATCTGATATTGGGTGTCAGCCTCCACAAATGAGGCTTGTAATATTAGTAGTAGCGCTGCAAAGCGACAGAAGAAAACAGACATGATAACTCCTTTGGTTTTGTGGCGAAGTTATTTGAATTCCCACAGCTTTGCCAGCGAAATGCGTTCAAACCGTACACTTTTCCTGTCAACTGCAAAAAAACAATTTCGTAAGTCACTATGAAACATTACAAGATGACTTTTACTTTCGAAACGAAATATGTTTAAATATTCAACGTTGATGCCAGACACATCAACCCACCAATAATGAAAGGACAGTTTCGATGACAATTCTGACCTCTGTTGAAGAACAATCCTGGTTACCCTACTACCTGACCAGGAAATAATAATAAAGTCCAAAATTGGACCTAAAAACGGCAAGCATAAGCTTGCCGTTTTTTATGGCGGAAGCATCCGAATGACATCTTTCAGGGCAAACGCAATATTGGCTGACGAATGGCGAAAAGCTTCAACAGGCACGGAGCTGTGCAATCGATATTTGCGAAATTGCTAGCTTAAAGTGAATGATGACTTTTCTTTGCGTCTGTTCGTCCTTCTTTGAAGTCCCTAACGATCCAACATGCCGCAGTCTTAACACTTAAAATTGTTTGCCTGTGCAGTCACTTGGTGAAACATCCTTGCACTCTGAACAACCGCAGGGCTTTTTTTTTAGCTTCTGCCAAAACGACTGCGCTTTTTCCGTTATTAACGATATACTTACCGGCATGTTAACTCGGTGAGCGCCAGGAAGACGTTTGTAGTGGACACTGAAAACAATCTTAAACAACAACTCGCAGGGGCCGTCAAAGCCCGTAAACAACTCGAAGATACCTACGAAGGTCAGTTTAAAATTCTGACTCAGTTTGTGTCGCGTTTATCTTTGGTTTGTAAAGGTATTGACATCGAGTTAGATAACAGGCTGGCCAAACTAAGGGTTGAACTTGGCAAAGGTGTTGATCTTGAAAAAGTATTGCCTTTGGTTGATGGCACCACTGAGCATCTCAAGTTACTGGAATCCAAACAACATCTCGACGTTAAACGGGCGCAACAAAGCCTAACGGTTGCCGGGAAACTGCTACAAAAACAACGCGGACTCCCCGATCAACTCAGACGCGATCTTCGCGAATTACTGAGTAAAGTGGATGAGCCTTCGCCAAGTGTGCAAACCTTTTTGCCACATCTGACTCACCTTACCGAGCTCTATCAGCTAGCACTCAATGCCAAACAAAATATGGATATCGAGGAGCTCAGTGATGCAACGCGCTACGAGTCGATTTGCCGGCAAATTTCGGTTGAACTGACAAACTTACTAAGTGAACTAGCTTTTGAAGGTCAATACGCTAAATCCATCGAAAGCATCCGGCTGAGCTTATTGTCCGAACTTGGTATTGAAAAGCTGCTTGAAGCCTGTTTGCATACCATCGAAATTATTATTTCCAGCATTAATGATGAACGCCAATCTGCACAGCATTTTTTACTAAAACTCAACGAAGCACTGACCAGCGTCCAGCAATCTTTGGTGTCGTCGCTTACCAGCAGCAACAATATCAAAGAAAAAATGCAGGTACTCAATCAGCAGATTGAGCGGCAAATTGATTTGTTGGGCCAGGAAACTAAAACAGCCACTTCGCTGGAACAATTGCAGTTGATGGTTTCGGACAAGCTTGGCGCTATCACCGCCTCATTAAAAGAGAAAGAAGAACTAGAGCGGCAAGAACGATTGATGTTGTTACAGTCTGTGCAACAAATGGACGCTCGGTTGAAAGAATTGGAAGAAGAAGCTTCCCTGTTTAAAAAGCGACTGGCTGAGCAAAAATTCCGCAGCTTACAGGATGCTTTGACTGAATTGCCGAATCGGGCAGCATTTGATGAACGTTATGAACTTGAAGTGAAGAGATTCAAGCGCTCAAGTAAACCTTTAGCTATTGTGCTTGCTGATGTCGACCATTTTAAAAACATTAATGACAGTTATGGCCACAGTGCCGGCGACAAAACGCTGAAAGTCATAGCGAAAGCTTTAAAGCAAAGCTTACGGGATACCGATTTTATTGCCCGTTACGGCGGCGAGGAATTTATTTTGCTGTTTCCTGAAACGTCGATGGAAGACTTATCAGGGCCTCTCAATGCGATTCGGGAAAAAATTAAACGTATCCCGTTCAAATTTAAAGACACGAACGTCCCTATCACCATCTCATTCGGCGCAACACAACTGCGAACAGCAGACACCAACCGTGAAGCTTTTGATCGGGCCGATGAAGCACTATATGAAGCCAAAAGGAATGGACGAGACAAAGTCATATTTAAAAAATAGCACCAAGTCCCGCCGATTCATTTGCCCCTGACAGCTGCTTATTGAGCGGCTTTCAGTTCACAAGGAGTCATCATGCATGTACAACTGAACCCGCTAGGTGCGATGGATTTATTATCGCAGCTGGAAGTTGATCAACTGAAACAAAATGCCAACAGTGAAACGTTTCGTTTATTCCGGAATTGTTGCCTTGCCGTGCTGAATGTTGGTAGTCATACCGATAGTTCAGCAGAAATTTATCAGCAGTTTCAAGATTTTTCAGTGAATCTGATTGCTCGCGAGCGCGGTATTAAGATTGAGCTTTTTAACCCACCTGCCAACGCATTTGTCGACGGCCAAATTATCAAAGGTATTCACGAACATCTATTTGCGGTGTTGCGAGACATTCTGTTTTATCACACTCAGTTGGGTGCAAACCAAAATCGACTCGACTTGCACAACAGCGCTCATATCACTCATAACGTGTTTGACATCCTGCGCAATGCCAGAGTAATCAACGCCACAACTGAACCCAATATGATTGTCTGCTGGGGTGGACACTCAATTAATGAAGTTGAATATAAATACACCAAGGAAGTTGGTTATCAACTTGGTTTACGTGGTTTGAATATTTGCACCGGTTGTGGTCCTGGAGCCATGAAAGGACCGATGAAAGGCGCTACCATTGGCCATAGTAAACAGCGGATCCGACATGGCCGTTATCTTGGCCTGACTGAACCAAGTATTATTGCCGCTGAGCCCCCGAACCCTATTGTCAATGAACTGGTGATTCTGCCGGATATTGAAAAACGTCTCGAAGCCTTTGTCCGAGCTGCCCACGGCATTATTATTTTCCCAGGCGGCGCGGGTACAGCTGAAGAGCTACTGTACTTACTTGGCATTATGCTGCATCAAGACAATGCTGATCAGGTATTGCCTGTGATCCTGACGGGTCCTAAACAAAGTGAAGCGTATTTCCTCGAGTTACAATCTTTTATCGAACAGACGCTGGGTCCTGCTGCATTGAAATTATTCGAAGTCATCATTGATGATCCGGCGTTGGTTGCACAGAAGTTAAAGCAAGGATGTAGTGATCTTCGCCAGTATCGTAAAACAGTCGGCGATGCCTATCACTTTAACTGGTCGTTGAAAATCGACAGCGATTTTCAACATCCGTTTGCGCCGACCCATCAGAACATGGCTAGTTTAGATTTGCATCTGGAACAAGACAAAGCCAAACTCGCGGCAAATTTGCGCCGGGCTTTTTCCGGTATTGTCGCCGGGAATGTGAAGGATGAAGGGATCAAGGCGATTACCCAACATGGTGCCTTTGTGTTGTCTGGAGAGCCAAAATTGATGGTATTGATGGATAAACTATTAGAAGCATTTGTCGCACAAGGCAGAATGAAACTACCGGGCAGTAAATATATCCCCTGCTATAAAATAGCCCTCTGATAAACCAGCCCACGACATTGGTCGTCGTGGGCTGTTATTGACCTGATCTATCAGGACAACCGCGATATAATTGGATAGCATGAGGCCGCCAACAAATTTATGGCAAGCTTTTTGTATCGAAATCAACAATGCGCGATCGAATTTATTAGAATGTCTGCACATTTAATGCTGCAATTGCATAGATCGCCAAAATTAACCTACGCGGCTGTCTCGGAGCAATACAGATGAATAAGCGGATTTGGTGGTTACTCGCCCTGGCGGTACTTTGTTATCCGGTGGTCACCTGGCTGGTACTAAATTATTATCCGGATGATCCATCGAAGATGCTGTGGAGTGACAGAGAGGCATTTAATCACAAATATATCTCGCAATTAACCACGACTAACCATCTGTTACAAAACGACTTAATTAAAAAACTTGGTGGCCCGGATATTACGGAAGCAGAGCATATTGGCACAGATACCTATCAGTTAATGTACTACCGCACCAAACGTGCGATATCCGACGGCATAACGACCACCGACGAATGCACTGCATTATTGTTTAAAAATCAGCGACTCATTGCCCTTGATACTGCGGCGGTCACTTTATACCAACAAGTTACCAAACCCCATGCTTAAAGAGTCGGCATCACTGCTACAGCTATACCAATATCTGGACCGATTTTACCAGCAAGTAAAATCGCCTCTCGATGGCGCAAAACTGCCGCTGATTGCCGAGCAAATTGCATTGCAGCTGGCGAAATTATGCCAGCAGCAACCAAGATTAGCGTTCAGTCAATTGGCGCTGACGCCGGTGAATACCATGTATGTCAGTCAGTTGGCGATGAAACAATCGATATTGTTATCCGCATTAGCAAGCGCCGGACAGTGGCCGTCGCAGGTATTGGAAGAGTTGCTGGCTGCCAATTTATTTCGACTTACCGGTATCGTGAGCCAACTCAGTCAACCGACGCTCGCGACAGAACAACATACACAATTAAGTCTGCAAGCGGGGTTACATACTCTCAAAGCAGCGGGGCCTGACTTTCAACATCGCTATTGGCGCCAGCTTCTGACCGACTGCAGTATGAGCAAACATCCTAAATCATCTGCGCAGCAAGTACCGTATGCCGCCGCACTCATGTTCTGCAATGAAGTGAGCGTCAAAATTACGCCCGGAATGATGAAGGCGGCGAATGGGCTGGAACTGGCAATCCAACAGTTGCTACAACAACCAGCCAGCGCCATGCATCGCTACTTTGCCGCGCAAATCGCCTCATTAGGCAAA
>JAHJNE010000344.1 GCA_018820995.1 Gammaproteobacteria bacterium
ATGATCTGCGCGCTAAGCTTTGGGATAACGCCGCTTATTTTCGTGAAAAAATGTCGGCCGCTGGTTTCACTTTAGCCGGCAAAGACCACGCCATTATTCCGGTGATGCTGGGTGATGCCAAAGTCGCGTCAGAATTTGCCCGTCGTATGTTAGAGCAAGGCATTTATGTAGTCGGTTTTTCGTTTCCGGTGGTGCCAAAAGGCCAGGCGCGGATCCGCACACAGATTTCTGCTGCGCATAGCAAAGAACAGCTGGATAAAGCCATCGATGCATTTATTCGGATTGGTAAAGATATGGGCGTCATCGCCTGAGGTAACAGCATGAAAGCATTAGCGAAATTAAAAGCAGAACCAGGTATTTGGCAAACCGAAGTGCCAATGCCAACGGTTGGCCCGAACGATGTGCTGATCAAAATTAAAAAAACCGCCATTTGTGGCACTGATGTGCATATTTTCAAATGGGATGAGTGGGCACAAAACACCATTCCACATGGCATGGTGGTTGGTCATGAGTATGTTGGTGAAGTGGTTGGTATGGGCTCCGAAGTCCGTGGCTTTGCTATTGGCGATCGTGTTTCCGGCGAAGGCCATTTAGTCTGCGGCCATTGCCGTAACTGTCGCGCCGGGCGCGTACACTTGTGCCGTAATACCATTGGCGTCGGCGTGAATCGTGAAGGTTCGTTCGCTGAATATCTGGTGATCCCGGCGTTTAACGCTTTTAAAATTCCGGACAATATTCCGGACAATATCGCTGCTATTTTTGACCCATTTGGCAATGCAGTCCACACCGCCTTGTCATTCGATTTAGTCGGTGAAGATGTGCTGATTAGTGGTGCTGGCCCGATTGGTATTATGGCCGTTGCAGTCGCCCGTCACGTCGGTGCGCGGCATATCGTGATCACCGATGTAAACCCATACCGGCTGGAACTGGCGAAAAAAATGGGTGCCACCCGTGCCGTTGATGTCAGTAAAGAAGACTTAAAAACGGTGATGAACGAACTTGGCATGACCGAAGGTTTTGACGTTGGTCTGGAAATGTCGGGTGTGCCATCTGCATTTAGGTTAATGCTCGATACCATGAATCATGGCGGTAAAATTGCGATGCTCGGTATTCCGCCTTCTGATATGGCGGTCGATTGGAACAAGGTCATTTTCAAAGGTTTAGTGATTAAAGGCATTTACGGCCGTGAGATGTTTGAAACCTGGTACAAAATGGCCAGTTTGATCCAATCTGGTTTAGATTTAACGCCGATCATCACCCACGAAATGCCGATGGCCGACTTCCAACAGGGGTTTGAAATAATGTGTTCTGGCCAGTCAGGGAAAGTGATCCTGAACTGGGCATAATTGAGACTCTGATTGCAGTAGCAATGAGCAACGCCGGCGGTTTACTTTGAGGTTTTCATGGTGAATCACCGGCGTTGTGTTGTTCCAATGAGTGTTCTAACGGTTATTCCAGCCAATTAATCTGCCCACGAGCCTGACGACGTTTGAGCATCAACTCTTCAATCAACGGTGTCAAAATAAGCTCCATCGCTAAACCCATTTTGCCTCCCGGAACAACCAGCGTATTCACCCGCGACATAAAAGATCCATTGATCATTTGCAGGTAGTAGGGGAAATCCACATGTTTAATGCCACGAAAACGGATCACCACAAAACTTTCATCCAGTGACGGAATGCCTTTCGCGCTAAATGGGTTCGACGTATCGACAGTCGGAACCCGTTGGAAATTAATATGGGTACGGGAAAACTGCGGCGTAATATGGTTAATATAGTCATCCATACTGCGGACGATGCTGGCCTGCACCGCTTCACGCGAATGCCCCCGCTCTGAGGTGTCGCGGATGATTTTTTGGATCCATTCCAGATTGACGATCGGTACCATGCCAATCAGTAAATCGACATGCTGTGCCACATTGTGCTCTTCAGTAACGACGCCTCCGTGCAGGCCTTCGTAAAACAACACATCGGTATCTGGTCGTAAATCCTGCCAGGGGGTAAAAGTACCTGGCAATTGATTGTAGGGCACCGCTTCATCAAAGGTGTGTAAATAACGACGGACTTTAGAAATGCCATGCTCGGCATAATGCGAAAAACAATTTTCCAGGGAGCCAAAGTCGTTGGCTTCCGCGCCAAAATAACTAATAGATTTACCTTGCTCTTTGGCTTTACGAACAGCAACGTCCATTTCTGGCCGGCTGAAACGGTGAAAACAATCACCTTCAACCATCGCGGCATCGATGCCTAAGCTTCTGAAAATATGTGAAAAAGAATTCGTAGTAGTGCTGGTGCCAGCGCCACTGGATCCGGTCACGGCAATAATTGGATTTTTATCTGACATTTTTGCTCTTATCTATAATTGCCCTAGCCCTACCATAAAGGATAAAGTGAAAGTTCCGCAACCGCTTTTCGGTGCAGTCGTCACCGTCACATTGAATAGGACGTCGAATGTCAGCTATAACTCGTTGTTGTGTCTTTATATTTGCTGCAGCTTGTGGCAGCGCAAGTGCGCAAACTGCTAGCCCGTCGGTGCCCGCGGCCATCCCTTCGTATGATGTGTATGTCGCCGATTTGCATGACCGAAAAATAAGCCATATCAGAAAAGTGAATTCAACCACTGGCTATCACAATCAACCAGAATTTAGTGCCGATGGCCACTTGTTGTACTTTACGTCACAGCAAGGCACAGGCGATAAAAGCCAGATGGACATTGCGCGTTTTAATCTTCAAACCGGCAAGCTGGACTTGTATCACAACACCACCTTAAGTGAGTATTCACCCACAAGATTGCCGGCAGATCAGGGGTTATCTGCGGTGGTGGTCGAAGCCGATGGTAAACAACGCTTATGGAGACTGCCGGTCACGGGAGCACCGAGCGTCATGCTGCCAGAAGTAGTCGGTGTTGGGTATCATGCCTGGGGGCCGTCCGACGACGTATTATTATTTATTTTGGGGAAAGATGAGGCTGAACATCAAATTGCCTATCGCAATAATGCCGGTGAATTGAAGACTCTAGCAAAAAATATTGGTCGTGGTTTGGCTTGGCGTCCGGGCACACATGAAGGGTATTTTAGTGAGCGCCGCAACAATAGGTTGTCCTTGTCGAAGTTTGAGACTCAGAATGTGCAGACGACGGGGCAGCTAGTGTTGTTACCTGACCAAGCGCAGGATTTTCGATGGTGGTCAAAAGACGTACTCCTAACAACCGCTGGGAAGCTGATTTATAGCTGGCAACCGGGCCAGAAAAGCTGGCAGCATTGGTTAGATTTAACCAAGTATTGTGACGGTACCTTAAGTCGATTTGGTTTTAGTCCGGATCAAAAACAAATTGCCTTTGTCTGCCAGCCAACAGGAAATCAACCATGAGCGGCTTGTTGTTAGTCCTATTGATCGTTGCATTACTACCGTACTTGGCGAAAATTCCCGTGGCAAAAGCGATGCATCAAGATGGCGGTTATGACAACCACCATCCCAGAGCGCAACAAGCAAGATTGCAAGGGGTTGGCGAGCGAGCTACCGCGGCTCATTACAATAGTTTTGAAGCCTTGCAGTTATTTCTGGCGGCGTTATTAAGTTGTGTGATCAGTGGTAACTACGACACAACCATGCAGTTACTGGCGTGGGTTTTTGTCGTTTGTCGTATGTTATATATTCTGTTGTATGTCGTGGATAAAGCGCTGCTTCGTTCAATCGTTTGGGGGATAGGTGTCGGTTGTATCGTCACGATGATAGTGCGGTCAATATTAACAATTTCAGTCTGATACTGTTGTTGCGGTAGACCAGACGTACTCTGGTCTACCTTGCCATGCGGCGTCAATGTATCAGCGATGCCGCTAACCTGTAACTGCTTAAGCCTAGAATTTAAAATCCATCACTAAAGGATCATGGTCTGACGACCGGAATGGTGTCGGTGCATATAAGTTCTTCAGCTGTTTTTTCGATTTATGTTCCATATTGTAATCAAGCACAGCAGGTTCGTCGGCGTTGATATGCCAGTGTTCAAACTGCACCAATTTTTCTGCCAGTGCCGGGGTTGCCAGAGCGTGATCAAGGCTGCCTGAACGGCCTTTAAATACAAAAGACCAATGTGCTGCGGCGTCTTTTTCAACATTGCCCGGCAAATGTTGCCAGCCGGACTGTTCCAGTGTTGTGACTGGATCTTCCATCCGATAAGCATTTAAATCACCAATCACCAACTGCTTTGATGTTTGTTGACCCGTTGGGTTGGTGGCTAACCAGCTTGCCAGGGTTTTAGCGGCAGTGACCCGACTGGCGTTCCAGCACGACTGGCCGTCATTGTTGTCGCTGTTTTCGCCTTGCTGTTTCGGACAGCTTCCTTTGGATTTGAAATGATTGACACTAACGGTCAGTGTAGATGCTGAAGCTTGATGGGAAAAGCTTTGCGTTAATGGCGCTCTACTCCCACGGGCAAACGGCCCGGTTGAGTTCAGCACCGGCTCTCCGATGGGTTTGACTGCTGCCGCGCGGTAAATCAGTGCGACTTTGATCTGGTCGGTCCCTGGTTTTTCGTTTGTTTGAATAAATGCAAAGGTGCCAGAGCCTAATTGGTTATTTAACAGCGTCACGATGGTTGCCAATGCACTATCGGCGCCATAGCCATTGTTCTCAACTTCCAATAAACCAATAATATCCGCGTCCATCACACTAAGCGCCGCAATCATTTTTGCTTGCTGGCGAACCAGTTCTTCAGCACTACTGGCGCCTCGTTTGGTTGGGAATTGTGGAGTTTGACCTGCGCCAGTGAAGAAGTTCAGCACGTTAAAACTGGCAACACGCAGCGCGCCAGCTGGTTTTGCTTTTGGACTGTTTTGGCGTGGGTTGGCCGCGGTAAATTGCGGAACTGTCGTAGGTAGCAAACGATAGCCAGCTTTGGTCTGCACTAAAAAGCCTTCAACGCCGCGCACTTCGTCGCCGACCCGCACGCTTTTTTCAGCGGACAGACCACCAGTTGGGTAAGGAATAGGTTCTGGATTTTGGCGATTGCTATGGTCATCCAACCAAATTTCATGGTGCTGTTGTTGGTTTTCAAATGCCTGTGCTTCGGTACCAGGTTTTGTCACTTCAGTGGCCACCATTAAACGGCGGTCTGCCAGCAGAATTTCGCCATAACGCGCCAGTGGATAGGTGTCATTAACAATCAGGGTTTGTGGAAACTGCAGATATTGTCCTTCCAGATGTTCCCAATCAGCCAGCTGTGCGACTGGCAGCTGTAACTGCAATTTAGGTACTGGTTGCTGCTCGGCACAAATCTCACTAGCGCTGATGTTGGTGAGCGCCGTCATCTGGTTGAGTTCCCGCACTGTGCCGGTGATTTGGAGTAATTGGCCAGGTTGATACAGGTTTGCTAACGGACCGTCGGCTATTAGCAGCGCTTCGGAAGTCGCCGGATTGGCATCCGGTTTCAAATTTTGGATCAATAACGCAGGTTGTTTACTGCCAGGATAGATGGTGCCAAGCACCACACCTTGAGTTGTGAGTGTTTTTCCTAGCAGCGGGCTTTGCTCGCTGTCGCCTTGGATCTGCGGAATGGGTATAAAGTCGGTGCCACAACTCGCAGTAACTTGCCAAGACAACAGACTCATCGTAAAGGGTAAAACCAAATTTCGGAGCATCGGTACAGACATCGGAATTTCCTGATAGGAAGAGAGTGGAACAACTAACAATATGCGCATCAGCTTAATCAAGTTCAGACTTTTGGCAAGTGGGGCGGGGCAGAACTGCGCAGAAATAAGCTGGCCGGAACAGAGAACCGGCCAGTATGGTCTTGAAGGAACACTCAAATAAACCGAAATACCACTGCGGTAGTGGTTATTTCGAAAACCAGTTAGCTTTGTTGTTCGCGGGCAATAGCGCGATAACCAATATCACGGCGACTGAAAACGCCATCCCAGTGGATTTGGTCGACCAGCTGATACGCCGCTTGTTGTGCTTCGGTCACATTTGCGCCTAAAGCGGTGGCGCAAAGCACCCGGCCACCTGCGGTGAGCACTTTGCCATCTTCCAGTTTGGTACCGGCGTGAAATACTTTGGCTTCACGGTTATCAGCCTGCGGCAGACCAGAAATCACATCACCTTTGCGATAATCATCCGGGTAACCGCCAGCTGCCAGCACGACACCCACTGCGGCGCGGCTATCAAAGTTGATTTGCGTCTGATCAAGCTTGCCATCAACGGCGTTTTGGCATAGTTGGACTAAATCTGACTGCAGCCGCAGCATGATTGGCTGAGTTTCAGGATCGCCAAACCGGCAGTTAAATTCCAATACTTTACAGGTGCCGTTTGGCGCCACCATTAAACCTGCATATAAAAAACCGGTATAAACGGTGCCTTCAGCGGCCATACCATTGACGGTCGGGTAAATTACATTTTTCATCGCCCACTCGTGCACATCGGGAGTGACCACCGGTGCTGGAGAATAAGCCCCCATACCGCCAGTGTTTGGGCCTTTATCGCCGTCATCACGTGCTTTGTGATCCTGACTAGAAGCAAAAGCTAAGGCATTTTTACCGTCAACCATTACAATAAAGGACGCTTCTTCACCGACTAAAAACTCTTCAATCACCACCCGGCTACCGGCATCACCAAATTTATTGCCAGATAACATGTCATCAATGGCGGCAAAAGCTTCAGCTTCGGTTTGGGCAATAATGACGCCTTTGCCGGCCGCTAAACCATCGGCTTTGATCACAATGGGTGTGCCTTGGGCTGCCACATAAGTTTTGGCATCTGAAACATCG
>JAHJNE010000345.1 GCA_018820995.1 Gammaproteobacteria bacterium
AACATCAATCTGCCAGCCTTAAGCTTTTGGAGTAACGATGTTCAAACGTATAGTAATCATCATTCAGAGCATCTTGATTGTATTATTAAGTCTGAAGTTATATTCGAACCCAAACGAAAAAAATCTGTCCAATGTCGCCGGGGAATACCAACAAAGTCATCCCGAACCAAGCGGCGTTGCTCAAATACAGCTTACTTCTGATGATTTATGCACCGAATCAGTAAAAGACACAGCACGCACCGACAATACAACAGATTTAACTGAAGAACTTACAGAAAATAAGCCTGACAGTATAAAGCCAAAAAACACGCTAGCCGAACAAGCCAACATTTCGGCAAAAGTTGCGGTATCAGGCAATGCCACCTTAGATTTTTCCGAACAAGAATTTGATTACCAATGGGCACCTGAATTCACGACACGTTTAGAAAGCATATTTCTGCAATCCGAGCGCTTAAACAGCCTTAAAGTCAAAGATATCGAGTGCCGTGCGTCATTGTGTAAAATCAATGTGCTCAGTGATGGTCTGCAATCATTAGAATTGGGTGTCTCAATCGGAATGGCTTTAGAAGAAGCTGGCTTAGCTGATAATGCTTACCAGTTTGCGACTAAAAGTGACAATGGGGTGTTTACGATTTTTGTCGGTCGAACCAAAGATAGTATTCGTGCCAAGGACTAACGCATCGTTCTTAACAGCTAACAAAGATGTGATGTTAGGTAGGTCGCGATTTGACTAATGACAGCACTACACAATTCTCATCATAACTTTTACTACTGCCGCTAAGTTGACATAAAAAAACCCGCCAGAAGGCGGGTTTTTCAAACACTCAAAACTAAACCGCTATTACCAGCCAGTCAGTTCACGCAGTGCTTTACCGATGTCGGCCAGAGAACGCACGGTTTTAACACCAGCATCTTCCAGAGCACGGAATTTGTCATCAGCTGTACCTTTACCACCAGAGATGATGGCGCCAGCGTGGCCCATGCGCTTACCGGCAGGTGCAGTCACACCAGCGATATAAGACACAACAGGCTTGGTCACGTGAGCTTTGATATAAGCAGCAGCTTCTTCTTCAGCAGTACCACCGATTTCACCGATCATGATGATCGCTTCAGTCTGTGGATCTTCCTGGAATAATTTCAGGATGTCGATGAAGTTAGAACCTGGGATTGGGTCACCACCGATACCGACACAAGTCGATTGGCCGAAACCTTCATCTGTGGTTTGTTTCACAGCTTCATAAGTCAGTGTGCCTGAACGTGAAACGATACCAACTTTACCTGGCTTATGGATATGGCCTGGCATGATACCAATTTTACATTCACCTGGCGTGATGACGCCTGGGCAGTTTGGACCAATCATCCGGACGCCTTTACGATCGATGTATTCTTTAGCGAATAACATATCGATGGTAGGGATACCTTCAGTGATACAAACAATCAGCTCCAAACCAGCATCAGCGGCTTCGATGATTGCATCTTTACAGAAAGGTGCCGGCACATAAATCACAGTCGCAGTTGCGCCAGTGGCAGCAACAGCATCTTTCACTGTGTTAAATACTGGCAAACCTAAGTGAGTCGTGCCGCCTTTACCTGGGCTTACACCACCTACCATTTGCGTGCCGTATTCCAGCGCTTGAGTTGAGTGGAAAGTACCTTGGCTACCAGTGAAACCCTGACAGATGACTTTGGTGTCTTTGTTGATGATAATAGACATTATTTGCCCTCCGCGGCTTTCACAACAGCTTTTGCAGCTTCTGATAATGAAGTCGCAGCGATGATGTTCAGGCCAGAGCTTTGCAGCTTCTGTGCGCCTAATTCAGCGTTGTTACCTTCTAAACGAACCACGACTGGCACGTTTACACCGACTTCTTCAACTGCACCGATGATGCCTTCAGCGATCATATCGCAACGCACGATACCACCGAAGATGTTGACGAATACTGCTTTAACAGCAGAGTCAGACAGGATGATTTTGAAAGCTTCTGTGACGCGTTCTTTGGTAGCACCGCCGCCAACGTCCAGGAAGTTTGCTGGCTGGCCACCGCTTAATTTCACGATGTCCATAGTACCCATCGCTAAACCAGCACCGTTAACCATACAACCGATGTTACCTTCTAAAGCAACATAGTTCAGTTCCCACTGAGCAGCACGCGCTTCACGCTCGTCTTCTTGTGATGGATCATGGAAAGCGCGCAGTTTTGGCTGACGATACATCGCATTGCTGTCTGCAACCAGTTTGGCATCCAAACAGTGCAGGTTACCAGCAGAAGTAATCACCAATGGGTTTACTTCGATCATTGCCAGGTCCAGATCAACGAACATCTTGGCGAGGCCTAAGTAGATGTTAGTGAACTGTTTGATTTGCGTGGCATTTAAGCCAAGTTGGAAAGCGATTTCACGCGCTTGGAAGGCTTGTGCACCAACCAATGGATCAATCGCCATCTTGATGATTTTTTCTGGGCTTTCTTCAGCCACTTTCTCGATGTCGACACCACCTTCTGTCGACGCCATGAAAATAATGCGACGGCTAGAACGGTCTACCACGGCACCCAGGTACAGTTCTTTTTCGATATCTGTACAGGTTTCAACCAGGATCTTGCTGACAGGCTGACCTTTTTCGTCAGTTTGGTACGTAACCAGATTTTTGCCCAACCAATTTTGCGCAAAGTTACGGATTTCTTCTTTAGAAGAAACTAATTTCACACCGCCCGCTTTACCGCGACCACCAGCGTGAACCTGAGCTTTCACTACCCACTTGTTTCCACCAATACGATCTGCTGCTTCTGCTGCTGCCTGTGGAGTTTCTTCCGCATAGCCTTCAGATACAGGTAAACCGTATTCGCGAAAAAGCTGTTTTGCCTGATATTCGTGCAAATTCATGGCTTCTTTCCGTTTTTCTATTGATTGTAGCTGCCCTTTCGGTGCAGCCAGACCCATTG
>JAHJNE010000346.1 GCA_018820995.1 Gammaproteobacteria bacterium
AGAACATACCAATCAGTTGTTAATCGACCTCGCGCTGGCTGGCAAAAAAGTTTGCCGACTCAAAGGCGGCGACCCTTTTATCTTTGGCCGGGGTGCCGAAGAAATCGAAGTGCTGTTACCGCATCAGATCCCCTTTCAGGTGGTGCCTGGCATCACTGCCGCTGCGGGTTGTGCTGCTTATGCCGGTATTCCACTGACACATCGTGACTATGCCCAGGCGGTACAGTTTGTTACCGGTCATTGCCAAAAAGATGGCAAAGAGCCGGACTGGCATAGCCTCAGCCGGCCGAACCAAACCCTGGTGATTTACATGGGCTTGATGAAATCGGCACATATTCAGGCCAGTTTATTAAGCGCCGGCCGCGCGCCAGATATTCCAGTGGCGATTTTGGAAAACGGTACCAGGCCCGAACAGCGGGTGATCACCGGCACCTTAGCGCAACTTGCAGATTTAATTGAACAACATCAGGTGCAGTCACCGGCGTTGTTAGTGATAGGTGAAGTGGTTAGTTTGCAGCAAAAGCTGAGCTGGTATGGCAAACAAACGCCTACCGCTGTGTTTGCCCAGCCGCTGGCAACCCTGGCATAGCCAGGTCGTCCGCCATGAATCTACAGACAATCAACAGAATTTTTTAGAACTAAAGCAGAAGGTGACATCAGTGCAAACCTTAACCCATTTACAACAACTGGAAGCGGAAAGCATCCAGATTTTCCGGGAAGTAGCGGCCGAATTCGACAATCCGGTAATGCTGTATTCAATCGGTAAAGACTCATCGGTGCTACTGCATCTGGCGCGCAAGGCCTTTTACCCTGGCAAAATTCCATTTCCGTTATTGCATGTTGATACCGACTGGAAGTTTCGCGAAATGATTGAATTTCGTGACAAAGTTGCCAAAGAGTATGACTTCGAACTGCTGGTGCATAAAAATCCGGAAGGATTAGCCATGGGCATGAATCCATTTACTTTTGGTAGCGCCAAGCACACCGACGTGATGAAAACTGAAGGTTTAAAACAAGCGCTGAACAAATATGGTTTTGACGCGGCTTTTGGCGGTGCCCGCCGCGATGAAGAAAAATCCCGCGCCAAAGAGCGGATTTATTCGTTCCGTGATCAATACCATCGCTGGGATCCAAAAAACCAGCGGCCAGAGTTATGGCACACCTACAACGGTCAGGTGAATAAAGGCGAAAGTATCCGGGTATTTCCATTGTCCAACTGGACCGAACTCGACATCTGGCAATACATCTATCAGGAAAAAATCGACATCGTCCCGCTGTATCTGGCCGCTTACCGGCCGGTGGTTGAACGGAACGGCACCTTGTTGATGGTCGATGATGATCGGATGCCACTGGAACCCGGCGAAGTACCGCAGCAAAAACTGGTGCGCTTCCGGACTTTAGGATGTTACCCGCTGACCGGCGCCGTGGAATCGGCAGCCGACAGTTTGACCGGCATTATTGAAGAGATGTTGTTATCGCGTTCCAGCGAACGACAAGGCCGGGTGATTGACCACGATTCCAGTGGTTCGATGGAAAAGAAAAAACGTGAGGGCTATTTCTGATGTCAGTGGCAATTGAATTAGAACAACTGGGGATTGAAGAATACCTCAAGCAGCAACAGCATAAGTCGTTGTTGAAGTTTTTAACCTGTGGCTCGGTCGATGATGGCAAAAGCACACTGATTGGTCGTTTGCTGCATGACAGCCTGCAGATCTATGAAGATCAGCTGGCCGCTTTGCACAAAGACAGCAAAACCCACGGTACCACCGGCGAAACCATCGATTTAGCGTTGCTGGTTGACGGCTTGCAAGCCGAGCGTGAGCAAGGCATCACCATAGACGTGGCGTACCGTTATTTCTCGACTGCCAAGCGTAAATTTATCATTGCCGACACCCCGGGCCACGAGCAATACACCCGCAATATGGCCACCGGCGCTTCGAACTGCGATTTAGCTATTATTCTGGTGGATGCGCGTTATGGCGTGCAAACACAAACCCGTCGCCACAGTTTTATTTGTGCTTTGCTTGGTATTAAGCAGTTTGTAGTCGCGATTAACAAAATGGATTTAGTCGGCTTTGCCGAAGAACGTTTTGAGCAAATTAAACAAGAATATCTGGCCTTTGCCGCCCAGCTTGGTGCACAGCAAAAACATGGTCCAAGCATCGAGTTTGTGCCGCTGTCGGCGTTAAACGGCGACAATGTGGTGAATCGGTCGACACAAAGCCCCTGGTACAGTGGCCCAACGTTGTTGGAGCGGCTGGAAAATGCGCCGGTGACCGGTTTTAACTTAACCGGAGAAGCACGATTCCCCGTGCAATATGTCACTCGTCCCAATCTGGATTTCCGTGGTTTTGCCGGCACTATTGCAGCCGGTACCTTTAACGTCGGTGATGCCATCACGGCGCTGCCTTCAGGCAAAAGTTCGGTGATCCAATCGATTGTCACTTTTGATGGCGAACTACCCTCCGCCTTTGCCGGTCAAGCCGTCACGCTGACTCTGGCCGACGAAATTGATATCAGCCGCGGTGATGTAATAGTGCCGAAACAGCACCATGCCAGCCTATCGAACCGCATTCTGGCAAAAATGGTCTGGATGCACGAAGAGCCGTTAGTACTTGGCAAAAGTTACAACATCAAATTGGCCACCAAAAAAGTAGCGGGTAAAGTCACGGCGATTGCACATGCGATTGATGTCAATACACTGGCTGAATTCCCGGCTGAAACGCTGGGCTTAAACGGCATCGCGCTGGTCGAGCTGGAACTGACCGAAGCGATTGTGTTTGACCCTTACAGCCAAAACCGTGATACCGGCGGTTTTATTGTAATTGACCGGCTGAGCAACATCACCGTCGGTGCGGGTCTCGTTGACAGCGCTTTGGCTACAGTGCAAACCCAAAGCCAATTCAGCGACTATGAGCTGGAATTAAACGCCTTTGTGCGTAAACATTTCCCGCACTGGCAAGCGCTGGATATTTCGAGATTGAAATAATCGGAACATAGGCCACAGAGTGTTCGTGCGGCATGTACAAAGCTGCACTGACACTCTGTGGCCTCGCACTTTGTGGAAACGTTATGAGCAAATCCTTATGAGCAACATTGTCTGGCAACCGCATCAGGTGAGCCGAATCGATCGGGAAACGCAAAAGCAGCAACAAGCCGTGGTGTTATGGTTTACCGGCCTCAGCGGCGCAGGTAAATCAACGGTGGCAGGTGCACTGGAGCAAGCGCTGGTGGCACGAGGCTCGCACACCTATTTGCTGGATGGTGACAATGTACGCCATGGTTTGTGCGCCGATTTAGGTTTTTCCGAAGCGGATCGCACCGAAAATTTACGCCGGATTGGTGCAGTCGCCGGATTGATGGTTGACGCCGGTTTGATTGTGCTCAGCGCTTTTATTTCGCCGCTGCAAAGTCAGCGTGATGCCATCCGTCAGGCGCTGCCACCAGGCAAATTTATTGAAGTCTATGTTGCCACCTCGCTGGAAGTCTGTGAGCAGCGTGATGTGAAGGGC